>CP148074.1:4500000-4757970 GCA_037482215.1 Pseudomonas mendocina | reverse complement strand
AGACACGGACATCCCCTAAATCAAAAAGGCGCGAGGCCAAAAACAGCCGACATTGTAACGGTCCAGGCCAAAGTTATCCACACGAAAACGAGATATGAGCCAAGGGAAATCAATACCTTAGTCAGAGTCTTCCGTATAAAAATATGAGCCAGCGACTCTGTGGATAAACCAGATTGAGGGCTTTTCATAACCGTGGGTAAAAGTCAGTGTACAACCAGCCTGTGGATAAAATAACAATCCGTCCTCAGCAATTACTCAGCTTCCACACATCCACAGCACGTGTTTCGTACAGATTTGCACAACCTTGAAAAGCCCGTTACATCTGATCTGGATAGACTTATACACAGACGCATTGCAGGCTAATAGCTTCTAACTCTACAAAACAGCTTTAAATATTCCTTTCTTTATATTTTCTGCTGAGTTCATTTGATCAGGAAAAGATTGGTTGGAAATTGACCTATGCCTGTGCTTTCCAATAGAATCGCCGGTCTCTTAAAACGGGGGCCATTCCGGCCCGTAGTCGATCACCAGGTAACGCACCATGAAACGTACTTTCCAACCAAGCACTATCAAACGCGCTCGCACCCACGGTTTCCGTGCTCGCATGGCTACTAAAAACGGTCGTGCAGTCCTGTCGCGTCGTCGCGCCAAGGGCCGTAAGCGTCTTACCGTTTAATTATTCGGTCTTGTGGTGAGTCGAGACTTCGGTCGGGACAAGCGACTGCTTACACCCCGACAATTTAAAGCGGTATTCGACTCCCCTAGCGGCAAAGCTCCGGGCAAGAATGTCCTGCTGCTTGCGCGCAACAATGAGCTTGATCATCCCCGTTTGGGGCTTGTGATCGGCAAGAAGAGCGTCAAGCTCTCCGTTGAGCGCAATCGCCTGAAACGCCAGATCCGCGAATCGTTCCGTCTGAGTCAAGATAGCTTGGTAGGATGGGACATCGTGGTGATTGCGCGTAAAGGTCTTGGCGATCTGGAAAATGCTGAACTCGCACGTCAGTTCGCAAAACTCTGGAAGCGCCTTGCTCGCAGCAGTCCAAAACCTGAGTCAGCCGCCTCTTCCGGGGTAAACGACAGTCCCCATGCGTAAACTGGTCCTGCTTCCTATCCAGTTTTACCGATATGCCATCAGCCCCTTGATGGCCAGTCACTGTCGTTTCTACCCAAGCTGTTCTTGCTACGCGCAGGAAGCCATTGAACAACATGGCGTTCTGCGTGGTGGCTGGTTGAGCGTGCGTCGGCTCGGACGCTGCCACCCTTGGAATCCTGGTGGTTACGACCCGGTTCCTCCTGCAAAAAACTCCCGTTCCCCTTCGATGGCCGAATAATCATGGATATTCAACGTTCGATCCTGATCGTCGCCCTAGCAGTCGTGTCCTATATGATGGTTCTCCAGTGGAACCAGGACTACGGTCAGGCTGCGCTGCCGACAGATGTTGCTGCTACTAGTAGTGCGACAGTCCCTGGATTGCCGGATACACCCGCTGCAACTACTACTTCAGGTGCTACAGACGATATTCCGAGCGCCAATACAGCTGCTGAACCAAGCGCCATCACTGCTACACCTGCTGCGAACGATCAACTGATTCGCGTACGAACTGATGTACTGGACTTGGCGATTGATCCTCGTGGCGGCGACATCGTGCAATTGCGTTTGCTGCAATACCCACGTCGTCAGGATCGTCCGGATGTTCCATTCCAGCTGTTCGACAACGGCAGCGAACGCACCTATCTGGCTCAAAGCGGCTTGATTGGCAGCAATGCACCGGACAAATCCAGCGGTCGCGCCCTGTGGACAAGTGAGAAAAATTCGTACGAGCTGGCTGAAGGTCAGGATCAACTGACTGTTGACCTGAAATTCAGTGAAGAAGGTGTCAATTACACCAAGCGCTTCAGCTTCAAACGCGGTCTGAATGCTCAGTGCTCCGCCAAAGAGCAGATGAATAAGAAACCAGGTTGCGTTGACCCATCCTCTTATCAGGTAACCGTCAGCTATTTGGTCGATAACCAGAGTGGCAGCACTTGGAGCGGCAACATGTTTGCCCAACTCAAACGTGATGCCAGCTCCGATCCTTCATCGACCACCGCAACTGGCACCGCTACCTACCTGGGGGGTGCAGTTTGGACACCGGAAGAGCCGTACAAAAAAGTGTCGATGAAAGATATCGACAAGCAATCCTTTAAAGAATCCGTCCAAGGAGGCTGGGTTGCCTGGCTCCAACACTATTTCGTTACAGCCTGGATCCCAGCTAAAGACAGCACCAACCAGGTTCAGACCCGCAAAGACAGTCAAGGTAACTACATTGTCGGCTTTACCGGTCAGGCCATTCAGGTTGCTGCCGGCGCTCAGGGTGAAACCAGCGCAATTCTGTATGCCGGCCCGAAACTTCAAGGCCATCTGAAAACATTGTCCCCAGGCCTAGAGTTGACTGTGGACTACGGTTTCCTGTGGTTCCTGGCTCAGCCAATCTTCTGGTTGCTTGAAGTTATCCACAGTATTCTGGGTAACTGGGGCTGGTCGATCATTTTCTTGACCATCATCATCAAACTGATCTTCTTCCCACTGTCAGCTGCCAGCTACAAATCCATGGCGCGTATGCGTGCCGTTGCACCTAAACTGGCTCAACTCAAAGAGCAGTTCGGTGACGATCGCCAGAAAATGTCTCAGGCGATGATGGAGCTGTACAAGAAAGAGAAGATCAACCCGCTGGGTGGTTGCTTACCGATTCTTGTGCAAATGCCGGTTTTCCTTGCTCTGTACTGGGTACTGCTGGAAAGCGTTGAGATGCGTCAGGCTCCATGGCTGCTGTGGATAACCGATCTTTCAATCAAAGATCCGTTCTTCATCCTGCCGTTGATCATGGGCGCAACCATGTTCATCCAACAGCAGTTGAACCCGACTCCGCCGGATCCAATGCAGGCTAAAGTGATGAAGATGATGCCGATCATTTTCACCTTCTTCTTCCTGTGGTTCCCAGCGGGTCTGGTCCTGTACTGGGTGGTGAACAACGTCTTGTCCATTGCTCAGCAGTGGTACATTACTCGTAAGATTGAAGCTGCTAGCAACTCGAACGCCTGAGTCCGCTAAGCTTCTAAGTTGTAACAAACGCCCCTTAACCGGGGCGTTTTGCTATGTCTAAACAGGAGATAAAAGATGTCCACAGCCCATGAAACCATTGCAGCGGTTGCAACGGCCCAAGGTCGTGGTGGTGTGGGCATAGTCCGTGTCTCAGGGCCCAAAGCACGTGAGTTGTCCGCAGCTATCTGCCAGCGCGAATTAAAGCCACGCTATGCCCATTACGGTCCGTTCTATGCTGAACAGAATCAGGTTGTGGATGAAGGTCTCGCCTTGTATTTCCCAGGACCTAACTCATTTACCGGGGAAGATGTGCTGGAACTTCAAGGCCATGGCGGGCCTGTTGTGCTCGATTTACTCCTGCGTCGCTGCGTACAACTCGGCGCACGCTTGGCCCGGCCCGGAGAGTTCAGTGAGCGCGCATTTCTTAACGATAAACTCGATCTGGCTCAGGCCGAAGCCATTGCGGATCTGATCGAGGCCAGCTCTGAACAGGCAGCCAAAAATGCGCTGCGCTCTCTTCAGGGCGAATTCTCACGGCATGTGCATAACTTGACGGAACGCCTGATCAACCTGCGCATTTATGTTGAGGCCGCTATCGACTTTCCCGAGGAAGAAATCGACTTTCTCGCTGATGGCCACGTACTGAGCATGCTTCAGGCAGTGCGCAATGATCTGGCGTTTGTGATGCGCGAGGCCGGGCAGGGCGCCTTACTGCGCGATGGAATGACCGTAGTAATTGCCGGTCGGCCAAATGCCGGTAAGTCCAGCTTGCTGAATGCGCTAGCTGGCCGTGAAGCCGCAATTGTGACCGACATTGCCGGTACAACCCGCGACGTATTACGTGAACATATCCACATAGACGGGATGCCCTTACATGTTGTCGATACCGCCGGTTTACGGGACACCGAAGACCATGTGGAAAAGATAGGTGTAGAACGTGCACTCAAAGCCATCACAGAGGCAGACCGTATCCTGCTGGTTGTGGATACAACGGCTGAAGAGGCAGCAGATCCATTTGCCCTATGGCCAGAATTCCTCGAACAACGCCCTGATCCGGCCAAAGTAACCCTTATTCGCAATAAAGCAGACCTTTCCGCTGAAACCATACACCTGGAAACCAGCGAAGATGGGCATGTCACCATTAGTCTATCGGCGCGTTCCACAGAAGGCTTGGATCTGCTTCGGGAACATCTGAAGGCCTGTATGGGTTATCAACAGACCTCCGAGAGCAGCTTTAGCGCTCGCCGCCGCCATTTGGATGCGTTACGTCAGGCCGATTCTTATCTGGAACATGGTTATGCACAGCTGACGTTAGCAGGAGCAGGTGAATTACTGGCTGAAGACTTGCGTATGGCACAGCAGGCGTTAGGAGAAATTACCGGCGCATTCAGCTCCGATGACTTGCTGGGACGCATATTCTCGAGCTTCTGCATTGGTAAATAGATAACTTTTCCACAGCCTGGGCTGCTTGGTGCAACGCCAAACAGCTCCGGTTGTGCGCCTTTCACTTGGCTGCTGACTACTTACACCTACTCAGTTGCCAAGGATCTCTCCAGCAACAACCATTCCTGACCTTCTAGACCTTTATCCACTGATCAGCAGTGTGAATGCACGCGCCTGCTTAGCCTACAAACATGGGTTATCAACAATTCACAGGCGAAAATAAGCCCTGTGGAAAACTGACCATGAACCCAGTCAATAACCCTGAGGCAAAACAGAGGATCAAATCGTCTGTGGATAAAATGGCTTTTGGTACACACCCTACGTACTGCATCTGAACAAAGAAGTGTCAGGAAAGGCACAGGTTTTCAAAACGCTGTACATATTGAAAATATTGGCTTGTAGAAATCTATCCACAGAAAATGGCTGAGTAAGAAATAAAAACATAAACAAGCTCTTTAAAAAAATATTCATTTGTATTCTTTATTTACCGCCTACCTGACAACTTGCCCAACTGGCTATTTTTTGTGCAAAAGGCTTCATTCACTAAAGGTAAGTGCCTATACTGGCGGCCTTCCTAGCTTTTCACTCCAAAAAGCCCCCCAAAACTCTCAACAGGCACGAGGTGCGTGGTGGATTTCCCTTCCCGTTTTCAGGTGATCGTCATTGGTGGCGGTCATGCAGGTACTGAAGCCGCTTTGGCGGCAGCACGTATGGGCGTAAAAACCCTGCTGCTGACACATAACGTGGAAACCCTCGGGCAGATGAGTTGCAACCCGGCTATCGGGGGTATTGGCAAAAGCCACCTGGTCAAAGAGATCGATGCGCTCGGTGGGGCAATGGCCTTGGCCACTGATCGTGGTGGTATCCAGTTCCGTGTATTGAATAGCCGTAAAGGCCCCGCTGTACGGGCAACACGTGCTCAGGCAGATCGCATTCTCTATAAAGCAGCGATCCGTGAAATTTTGGAGAACCAGCCTAATCTGTGGATATTTCAACAGGCGGCTGATGACCTGATCGTGGAAAACGCTGAGGTCAAAGGCGTTGTCACTCAAATGGGCCTGCGTTTTATGGCCGACTCAGTGGTTCTGACAACTGGCACCTTCCTCGGTGGACTTATCCACATTGGTTTGCAGAATTACTCAGGCGGTCGTGCTGGGGATCCGCCCTCCATCGCACTTGCGCACCGCTTACGCGAATTACCGCTGCGTGTTGGTCGTCTGAAAACAGGCACACCGCCTCGTATTGATGCACGTTCTGTGGATTTTTCCGTCATGACCGAGCAGCCTGGCGATACACCGCGTCCGGTCATGTCGTTCTTGGGTAAAGCGGAACACCAGCCACGCCAGATCAGTTGCTGGATTACGCACACCAATGCCCGTACACACGAAATCATCGCGGCTAACCTAGATCGCTCGCCCATGTATTCAGGTGTTATCGAAGGTGTTGGGCCGCGTTACTGCCCGTCCATTGAAGACAAAATTCACCGCTTTGCAGAAAAGGACAGCCATCAGGTGTTCATTGAGCCGGAAGGCCTGACCACCAACGAGCTGTACCCGAACGGGATATCCACATCCTTGCCGTTCGATGTACAGCTGCAAATTGTCCACAGCATCCGTGGCATGGAGAACGCGCACATCGTGCGTCCAGGCTATGCCATTGAATACGATTACTTCGATCCCCGTGATCTGAAGTACAGCCTGGAAACTAAAGTGATTGCAGGCTTGTTCTTTGCCGGGCAAATCAACGGCACAACCGGTTACGAGGAAGCGGGTGCACAAGGTTTGCTCGCGGGTTGTAACGCTGCGCTGCGCGCACAAGGCAAAGACAGTTGGTGCCCACGCCGCGATGAAGCCTACATCGGTGTACTGGTGGATGACTTAATCACCCTAGGCACTCAAGAGCCGTACCGGATGTTCACATCCCGCGCCGAATACCGCCTGATTCTGCGAGAAGACAACGCTGACCTGCGTCTGACTGAAAAAGGTCGTGAACTGGGATTGGTCGATGACGAACGCTGGGCCGCCTTTGAAGCGAAGCGCGAAGGAATCATTCAGGAAGAGCAGCGCCTGAAAAGCACTTGGGTCCGTCCCAATACGCAACAGGGAGATGCCATCGCTGAGCGTTTTGGCACACCGTTGAGCCATGAATACAATCTGCTGAGCTTGTTGACCCGCCCAGAGATCGACTACGCCAGCTTGGTGGAAATCACCGGCAATGCTGACGTTGATCCACAAGTGGCAGAACAGGTTGAAATCAAAACCAAATACGCGGGTTACATTGATCGCCAGCAGGATGAAATTGCCCGACTGCGCGCCAGTGAAGCCACAAAACTGCCAGACGATATTGATTACGCAATGATTTCCGGTTTGTCCAAAGAGATTCAGTTCAAGTTGGGCAATGCCCGTCCGGAGACTCTGGGCCAGGCATCCCGCATTCCGGGAGTCACACCAGCGGCAATCTCGTTATTGCTGATTCACTTGAAAAAACGCACTGCCGGTCAGCAGTTGGAGCAAAGCGTCTGATGTCTTTGGTTACAGAACGACATGCTGCGGAATTGACCCAGGGTGCCCGTGAGTTGGGGATAACACTGAGCCCTGTGCAACATGAACAGCTGCTTGCTTATCTGGGCTTGCTGATCAAGTGGAACAAGGCCTACAACCTCACGGCTGTGCGCAATCCGGATGAAATGGTGTCCCGTCATCTGCTCGATAGCCTGAGTGTGGTGTCCTATGTAGCTGAAGCTGGGGATAACTGGCTGGACGTGGGCAGCGGTGGTGGCATGCCGGGAATTCCGCTGGCCATCATGTTTCCTGAGCGGCAGTTCACCTTGCTTGACAGCAATGGCAAGAAGACTCGTTTTCTGACGCAGGTGAAACTTGAGCTTAAGCTGGACAACCTTCAAGTTATCCACAGCCGGGTTGAAGAGTTCACACCTGAGCAACCGTTTGACGGCATTTGCTCCCGGGCTTTCAGCTCCTTGGAAGATTTCAGCAACTGGACACGGCACCTAGGTGATACCCATACCCAGTGGTTCGCCATGAAAGGCGTGCATCCCGACGATGAGTTGCAAGCATTGCCGCATGACTTTCGTCTCACTGCGACCCATGTGCTTAAGGTTCCCGGTTGCCAAGGGCAGCGCCATCTGCTGATACTGCGTCGTTCGGCACAGGGGGAATAGAGGCATGGCCAAGGTATTTGCAATCGCCAACCAAAAAGGCGGTGTGGGTAAAACCACTACCTGCATCAATCTGGCTGCCTCATTGGTGGCAACCAAGCGCCGCGTGTTGCTGATAGACCTTGATCCACAAGGCAACGCAACCATGGGCAGCGGTGTGGATAAACACAGCCTTGAGCATTCGATTTACGACGTGCTGATCGGAGAGTGCAGCTTGGTGGATGCCATGCAGTATTCCGAGCATGGCGGTTATCAACTGCTACCGGCCAACCGCGATCTGACTGCGGCTGAAGTGTCCCTGTTGGAAATGGACATGAAAGAGAACCGGCTGCGTGATGCATTGGCGCCGATTCGTGAAAATTACGATTACATTCTCATCGATTGCCCGCCGGCGTTGTCGATGCTGACCATCAATGCCCTGACGGCTGCGGATGGTGTGATCATCCCGATGCAGTGCGAGTACTACGCGCTCGAAGGACTCTCGGATTTGGTTAACAGCATCCAACGTATCACCGAGTTGCTCAATCCAAACCTGAAAATCGAAGGTCTGCTGCGGACCATGTATGACCCCCGCATCAGCCTGACAAACGAAGTGTCTGCACAACTTAAGCAGCACTTTGGCGACAAATTGTACGATGCCGTCATCCCACGCAATGTGCGTCTGGCCGAAGCGCCAAGCTTCGGCATGCCTGCGCTGGTGTATGACAAATCATCCCGTGGGGCCATTGCCTACCTGGCATTGGCCGGTGAACTGGTACGTCGCCAGCGTGCCAAACCCCACAAAGCAACTGCATAAGGAAACTCAGATGGCTGTCAAAAAACGTGGACTTGGGCGTGGACTGGATGCGCTGCTGGGCGGTACTACCGCCAGCGCACTTCAGGAGGAAGCCGCCAAGGTCGACAGCCGTGAGCTGCAATACTTGCCCCTGGACCTGATCCAGCGCGGTAAATATCAGCCCCGCCGGGACATGGACCCAACTGCTCTGGAAGAGTTGGCAAGCTCAATCAAAACCCATGGCGTCATGCAGCCGATTGTGGTTCGCCCGTTGGGAAATGGCCGCTATGAGATCATTGCCGGCGAGCGGCGCTGGCGAGCTAGCCAGCAGGCGGGTGTGGATAAGATTCCAGCCATGGTTCGGGAACTTCCGGACGAAACCGCTATCGCATTGGCACTGATTGAGAATATTCAGCGTGAAGACCTCAATCCGATTGAAGAAGCCATTGCCCTGCAGCGTCTGCAGCAGGAGTTCCAGCTGACACAACAGCAAGTGGCCGACGCGGTGGGTAAATCCCGTGTAACCATCAGCAACCTGTTGCGTCTGATTGCCCTGCCAGAGGAAATCAAAACCCTGCTTTCCCATGGTGATCTGGAAATGGGCCATGCCCGTGCACTACTGGGTTTACCGCTGGAACAGCAGGTTGAAGGTGCGCGACACGTTGTCGCACGCGGCCTCACCGTGCGCCAGACAGAGGCATTGGTACGTCAGTGGTTGAATACCAAAGAAAAGCCTTCAACCACTGCTAAGGCAGATCCAGACATTTCCCGACTGGAGCAGCGACTGGCCGAGCGGCTGGGCTCTCCAGTACAAATTCGCCATGGCAGCAAAGGCAAGGGCAAACTGGTCATCAGCTACAGCTCGCTGGACGAGCTACAGGGCGTGCTAGCCCACATTCGCTGAAACAATTACTCCTGTAGCACTAATCAGAAAAGACTACCGACCAGTTGAATGGGGGGGGAACCCCCCCTATACTTTGCGCGCTTTCGTCGGCACAAAATATGCCAAGTTATTGATTTAACGGTGCCGGCTCCGAAGTTCAGTTTTCAGGAATTCAAGATGGACGTTCGCACGCCGAATCGCTTGCCCTTCCATCGCCTGGCTGTATTTCCGGTGCTGCTGGTGCAACTGTGCGTAGTGCTGTTGTCGGCACTGGTTCTGTGGCAGTGGCAAAGCAGCGTTGCAGGATATTCAGGGTTGTGTGGAGGCCTTATTGCCTTCCTACCTAATGTGTACTTCGCCCATAAGGCGTTCCGCTTTAGCGGAGCGAGGGCAGCCCAAGCAATCGTCCGGTCTTTTTATGCCGGCGAGGCGGGCAAACTGGTTTTAACGGCAGTGCTGTTTGCACTGACTTTTGCAGGAGTGAAACCACTGGAACCGCTGGCTTTATTTGGCGTGTTCTTCCTGACCCAACTGGTCAACTGGTTTTCCCCTCTGCTGATGAAAAAAAGACTTTCGAGACCTTAGGGCGTTTGAGGCAACCATGGCAGAAACAACCGCTTCGGGCTATATCCAGCACCACTTGCAGAACCTGACTTTTGGTCAGCATCCAACCAATGGCTGGAGCTTTGCTCACACTGCTCAAGAAGCACAGGAAATGGGCTTTTGGGCTTTTCACGTAGACACCCTGGGCTGGTCTGTTGCCATGGGTCTGATCTTCCTTTTCTTGTTCCGCATGGCGGCCAAGAAAGCAACATCAGGGCAACCGGGTGGACTGCAGAATTTCGTAGAAGTTCTGGTCGGCTTCGTTGACAGCAGTGTGAAGGACAGTTTCCACGGTAAGAGCGCGGTCATTGCACCGCTGGCGCTGACCATTTTCGTCTGGGTATTCCTGATGAACGCCATCGACCTGATCCCGGTTGACTGGATTCCTCAGCTGGCCGTGTTGATTTCAGGTGATTCGCACATTCCGTTCCGTGCAGTACCGACTACTGACCCGAACGCCACACTGGCCATGGCATTCTCGGTATTTGCCCTGATCATCTTCTACAGCATCAAAGTTAAAGGTATCGGCGGCTTCCTCGGCGAACTGACTCTGCACCCGTTCAGCAGCAAGAACATCTTCGTTCAAATTCTGCTCGTGCCGGTCAACTTCCTGCTCGAATTCGTAACCTTGATTGCTAAACCGATTTCTCTGGCTCTGCGTCTGTTCGGCAACATGTATGCCGGTGAGCTGGTGTTTATCCTGATTGCTGTGATGTTTGGCAGCGGTCTGCTCTGGCTCAGCGGCCTGGGCGTTGTACTGCAGTGGGCATGGGCTGTGTTCCACATTCTGATCATTACCCTGCAGGCGTTCATCTTCATGATGCTGACAATCGTCTACTTGTCGATGGCTTGTGAAGATAGCCACTAAGAGTGTTTCGACACTCACAGTGGACGCCCGCAAGGGCAAATAGATGTACCAATTTTGCTTGACCCTTAGAAAACTTAACCAAGACGACGTAAAAAGTCGGGAGGAAAAATGGAAACTGTAGTTGGTTTGACTGCTATCGCTGTTGCACTGCTGATCGGCCTGGGTGCTCTGGGTACTGCCATTGGTTTCGGCCTGCTGGGCGGCAAATTCCTGGAAGGCGCTGCTCGTCAGCCTGAAATGGTTCCGATGCTGCAAGTTAAAATGTTCATCGTTGCTGGTCTGCTCGACGCCGTAACCATGATCGGTGTTGGTATCGCACTGTTCTTCACCTTCGCTAACCCGTTCCTTGGTCAGATCGCAGGCTAATCACTCGTTTTCGAGTGTATTGGTGTGATGGACAACGAACGAGCGAGGTGTTGGCGTGAACATTAATGCAACCCTGATTGGCCAGTCCGTTGCCTTCTTCATCTTCGTGTTGTTCTGCATGAAGTTCGTATGGCCTCCGGTCATTGCGGCTTTGCAGGAGCGTCAGAAGAAGATCGCAGACGGTTTGGACGCTGCTAACCGTGCAGCTCGTGACCTGGAGTTGGCCCAAGAAAAAGCGGGTCAGCAACTGCGCGAAGCTAAAACACAAGCAGCTGAAATCATCGAGCAAGCCAAAAAGCGCGGTACCCAGATCGTCGACGAAGCCCGTGAACAGGCTCGTACCGAAGCTGATCGCGTGAAGGCTCAGGCTCTGGCCGAGATCGAGCAGGAACTGAACAGCGTCAAAGACGCGCTGCGCGCCCAAGTGGGTAGCCTGGCCGTTAGCGGTGCCGAGAAGATTCTGGGCGCATCTATCGACCAAAACGCGCATGCGGAGCTGGTTAACAAACTAGCGGCCGAAATTTAAGCGAGGGCGCGATCATGGCAGAATTGACCACGCTGGCCCGACCTTACGCTAAGGCTGCTTTCGAGTACGCCCAGGCTCACCAGCAGCTGGCCAATTGGTCAGCCATGCTCGGCCTGGCTGCAGCGGTGTCGCAAGACGACACCATGCAGGAAGTGCTTAAAGCTCCGCGTTTGACGAGAACAGACAAGGCCACCGCCTTCAACGAGGTGTGTGGTGACAAGTTCGACGCCCAGGTACGTAATTTCATTCAGGTTCTGGCCGAAAACGATCGCGTGGCTTTGTTGCCGCAGATCGCTGAACTGTTCGAGCTGTACAAAGCTGAACAGGAAAAAACGGTGGACGTGGATGTAATCAGTGCCTTCGCATTGAGCGATGAACAGCAAGACAAACTCGCCAAGGTTCTCAGTGCACGGCTCAGCCGAGAAGTGCGTCTGCACGCAGCGGAGGATGCCAGCCTTATTGGTGGTGTCGTAATCCGCGCCGGCGACCTGGTAATCGATGGCTCAGTTCGCGGCAAAATCGCGAAACTGGCCGAAGCATTGAAATCTTGAGTTTGAAGGGGCAGCAGAGCTATGCAGCAACTCAATCCTTCCGAAATTAGTGAAATCATCAAGGGACGTATCGAGAAACTCGACGTCTCTTCCCAAGCCCGTAACGAAGGCACAGTGGTATCCGTTTCTGACGGTATCGTGCGCATTCACGGTCTCGCTGACGTTATGTACGGCGAAATGATCGAGTTCCCGGGCAGTGTTTACGGTATGGCGCTGAACCTGGAGCAAGACTCCGTTGGTGCCGTAGTGCTGGGTGCTTACACCAGCCTGACCGAAGGCATGAGCGCCAAGTGCACTGGCCGCATCCTGGAAGTACCGGTTGGTCCGGAACTGCTGGGTCGCGTCGTTGACGCACTGGGTAACCCAATTGACGGCAAAGGCCCGCTGAACAACGTCGCTACTGACGCTGTTGAAAAGGTTGCGCCGGGCGTGATCTGGCGTAAGTCGGTCGACCAGCCGGTACAAACCGGTTACAAGTCGGTTGACGCAATGATCCCGGTTGGCCGTGGCCAGCGTGAGCTGATCATCGGTGACCGTCAGATCGGTAAAACCGCTCTGGCTATCGACGCCATCATCAACCAGAAAGACAGCGGCATCCGCTGCGTATACGTAGCAGTTGGTCAGAAGCAATCGACCATCGCTAACGTGGTACGCAAGCTGGAAGAAAACGGCGCACTGGCTAACACCATCGTTGTTGCTGCTTCCGCTTCTGAATCTGCAGCACTGCAGTTCATTGCACCGTACGCCGGTTGCACCATGGGCGAATACTTCCGCGACCGCGGTGAAGACGCGCTGATCGTTTATGACGATCTGTCCAAGCAGGCTGTGGCTTATCGCCAGATCTCCCTGCTGCTGCGTCGTCCACCAGGACGTGAAGCTTACCCAGGTGACGTGTTCTATCTCCACAGCCGTCTGCTGGAGCGCGCTTCCCGCGTTTCCGAAGAGTATGTTGAGAAGTTCACCAATGGCGCTGTGAAAGGCAAAACCGGTTCCCTGACCGCTCTGCCAATCATCGAAACCCAAGCGGGTGACGTTTCCGCGTTCGTTCCGACCAACGTGATTTCCATCACCGACGGTCAGATCTTCCTGGAATCCGCCATGTTCAACTCGGGTATCCGTCCGGCCGTTAACGCCGGTATCTCGGTATCCCGTGTGGGTGGTGCTGCACAAACCAAGATCATCAAGAAGCTGTCCGGTGGTATCCGTACCGCTCTGGCTCAGTACCGTGAACTGGCTGCATTCGCCCAGTTTGCTTCTGACCTGGACGAAGCTACCCGTAAGCAACTTGAGCACGGTCAGCGCGTTACTGAGCTGATGAAGCAGAAGCAATATGCTCCGATGTCCATCGCGGACATGGCGCTGTCGCTGTATGCCGCCGAGCGTGGTTTCCTGCAGGATGTCGAAGTGGCCAAAGTTGGTCCGTTCGAACAGGCCCTGATCGCTTACTTCAACCGTGATCACGCCGCTTTGATGGCGAAGATCAACGAGAAGGGTGACTTTAACGACGAAATCGACGCTGGTCTGAAAGCCGGTATCGAGAAGTTCAAGGCCACCCAAACCTGGTAAGCCGCAGTGGGGACCGCGAGGTCCCCGCTTGCTAACCCGATAGGTGTCAAATGGCAGGCGCAAAAGAGATTCGCAGCAAGATTGCGAGCATCAAAAGCACGCAGAAGATCACCAGCGCCATGGAGAAGGTGGCGGTCAGCAAAATGCGCAAGGCACAACAGCGCATGAGTGCAAGCCGTCCCTACGCGGAGCGTATCCGCCAGGTTATTGGTCATCTGGCCAACGCCAACCCGGAGTACCGTCACCCGTTCATGATCGAACGCCCTGTTAAGCGCGTCGGTTATGTCGTAGTGAGCTCGGACCGTGGTCTGTGTGGTGGTCTGAACACCAACCTGTTCAAGGCTCTGGTCAAGGACATGGCGAGCAATCGCGAGCAAGGCGTAGAGATTGATCTCTGCGTAATTGGCAGCAAAGGTGCGGCGTTCTTCCGTAACTTTGGTGGCAATATCGTTGCTGCGATCAGCCACCTGGGCGAGGAACCGTCGATCAATGATCTGATCGGTAGCGTCAAGGTAATGCTCGATGCCTACCTCGAAGGTCGCATCGATCGTTTGTCCGTGGTTTCAAACAAGTTCATCAACACCATGACGCAGAAGCCGACTGTGGAACAACTGGTTCCGCTGGTCGCTGATCCTGATCAGGATCTGAAGCATCACTGGGACTACCTGTATGAACCCGACGCCAAAGAGCTGCTGGACGGCTTGATGGTTCGTTATGTGGAGTCGCAGGTTTACCAGGCGGTAGTTGAGAACAGTGCAGCTGAACAAGCGGCGCGGATGATCGCGATGAAGAACGCCACCGACAACGCTGGCGAACTCATCAAAGACTTGCAGTTGGTTTACAACAAGGCTCGTCAAGCAGCGATCACCCAGGAAATTTCGGAAATCGTCGGCGGCGCTGCCGCGGTTTAAGAACGGTTCAAATATTCAGAGGAACCAAAGATGAGTAGCGGACGTATCGTTCAAATCATCGGCGCCGTTATCGACGTGGAATTCCCGCGTGATCAGGTGCCAGCCGTATACGAGGCGCTGAAAGTAGTTGGCGCCGAAACCACTCTGGAAGTTCAGCAGCAGCTGGGCGACGGCGTGGTACGTTCCATTGCGATGGGTTCGACCGAAGGCCTCAAGCGCGGTCTGGACGTCACTCGCACCAACAAAGCCATCACCGTACCGGTCGGTAAAGCGACTCTGGGCCGGATCATGGACGTGTTGGGCAACCCAATTGACGAAGCGGGTCCGATCGGTGAAGAAGAGCAGTGGGAAATCCACCGCGCTGCACCGAGCTACGCTGACCAAGCTGGCGGCAACGAGCTGCTGGAAACAGGCATCAAGGTTATTGACCTGGTTTGCCCGTTCGCCAAGGGCGGTAAAGTAGGTCTGTTCGGTGGTGCCGGTGTGGGCAAAACCGTAAACATGATGGAACTGATCCGTAACATCGCCATCGAGCACAGCGGTTATTCCGTGTTCGCTGGTGTGGGTGAGCGTACTCGTGAGGGTAACGACTTCTACCACGAGATGAAGGACTCTAACGTTCTCGACAAAGTAGCTCTGGTCTACGGTCAGATGAACGAGCCACCAGGAAACCGTCTGCGCGTAGCGCTGACCGGTCTGACCATGGCTGAGAAATTCCGTGACGAAGGCCGTGATGTTCTGTTCTTCGTGGACAACATCTACCGTTACACCCTCGCCGGTACCGAAGTATCTGCACTGCTGGGCCGTATGCCTTCTGCGGTGGGTTATCAGCCGACTCTGGCCGAAGAAATGGGCGTTCTGCAAGAGCGTATTACTTCGACCAAAACCGGTTCGATTACTTCCATCCAGGCCGTATACGTACCTGCGGATGACTTGACTGACCCGAGCCCGGCGACCACCTTCGCCCACTTGGACGCAACAGTCGTACTGTCCCGTGACATCGCTTCCCTGGGTATCTACCCGGCGGTAGACCCACTGGATTCGACTTCTCGTCAGCTGGATCCGCTGGTAATCGGTCAGGAGCACTACGACACCGCTCGTGGCGTTCAGTACGTTCTGCAGCGCTACAAAGAGCTGAAGGACATCATTGCTATTCTGGGTATGGACGAACTGTCCGAAGAAGATAAGCAACTGGTATCCCGTGCTCGTAAGATCCAGCGCTTCCTGTCCCAGCCATTCTTCGTGGCAGAAGTCTTCACTGGTTCGCCAGGTAAGTACGTTTCTCTGAAGGACACCATCGCTGGTTTCAGCGGCATTCTGAAAGGTGACTACGATCACCTGCCAGAGCAGGCGTTCTACATGGTCGGCAGCATCGAAGAAGCTGTTGAGAAAGCGAAGAAACTGTAATCACCCGTGCGCCCGGTAACGGGCGCTTACGGTCTGGCTGAATGCCTGATGGTGATCAACGGACCGATACGTGAGGTTAGACATGGCTATGACAGTCCATTGCGACATCGTCAGCGCAGAAGGCGAAATCTTCTCCGGTCTGGTCGAGATGGTGATTGCGCACGGTAACCTGGGGGATCTTGGTATCTCTCCAGGCCACGCGCCGCTGATTACCGACCTCAAGCCGGGTCCGATTCGTCTGGTCAAACAAGGTGGCGAAACCGAGGTGTTTTACATCTCCGGTGGCTTCCTTGAAGTTCAGCCGAGTATGGTGAAAGTTCTCGCCGATACCGTGCAGCGTGCTGCCGATATCGATGAAGCTGCTGCTCAGGAAGCCCTTAAGGCTGCTGAGAAAGCGCTGAATGAGAAAGGCGCAGAGTTCGATTACGGCTCGGCGGCTGCTCATTTGGCTGAGGTCACAGCCCAGCTGCGGACCATTCAGCAACTGCGCAAGAAGTTCGGCGGTTAATTCCTCCGCTTCATCGCAAGCAAGTAAAAGGGTAGCCTTGGCTACCCTTTTTCTTTGCCTGCAATTTCATCTTTTTCTATA
Organism: Pseudomonas mendocina; assembly: GCA_037482215.1. Taxonomy (NCBI): domain Bacteria; kingdom Pseudomonadati; phylum Pseudomonadota; class Gammaproteobacteria; order Pseudomonadales; family Pseudomonadaceae; genus Ectopseudomonas; species Ectopseudomonas mendocina. The sequence goes on along the minus strand of CP148074.1, from coordinate 4,741,225 downwards.
ACACGGTGTCTGACTGTGTTCTGGATACCAAAGGATTTGTTTATGTCGCTCGATATCGTCATTCTCGCCGCTGGACAAGGCACTCGCATGCGTTCGGCTCTGCCAAAAGTTCTACACCCGGTTGCCGGGAAGTCGATGCTGGGGCATGTGATTGATACGGCGCGTAAGCTGAATCCGAAGGGCATCCATGTGGTGATTGGGCACGGTGCGGAATTGGTGCGTGAACGCCTGGCGGCCGATGACCTTAATTTCGTTTTGCAAGCCCAACAGCTGGGTACAGGGCATGCTGTGGCCCAGGCACTGCCTGCGTTGACCGCAGAACGCGTGCTGATTCTGTACGGCGATGTACCGCTGATTGAGACTGAAACCCTTGAGCGTTTGCTGCAGCAGGTGAGTGACCAACAGCTGGGGCTGCTGACCGTCAACCTGCAGGATCCGACCGGTTATGGCCGTATCGTCCGTGATGAACAAGGCGTGGTTAAAGCCATCGTCGAGCACAAGGATGCCAGCGACGAGCAGCGTCAGATACGTGAAGGCAACACCGGCATTCTCGCCGTACCTGGTAAACGCCTGGGTGAATGGTTAGGGCGCCTTTCCAACAGCAATGCTCAGGGCGAGTACTATCTGACAGATGTGATCGCGATGGCGGTTGCGGACGGCCTTGTGGTTGCAACCGAGCAGGCGCAGGACGAGATGGAGGTGCTGGGGGCGAATGACCGCATTCAGCTGTCTCAACTCGAACGCCATTATCAGTACCGCGCTGCCCGTCGCCTGATGACTCAGGGCGTGACCCTGATTGATCCGGCACGTTTCGACCTGCGCGGCGAGGTAACAGTCGGCCGCGATGTATCTATCGACGTAAACGTCATTCTTGAAGGCCGTGTGGTCATTGAGGATGGCGTACAGATTGGCCCGAACTGCGTGATCAAAGACTCAGTGCTGCGTGCCGGTTCCATCGTCAAAGCCAACAGTCATCTGGAAGGTGCCGAGATGGGTGAGGGCGCAGATTGCGGTCCGTTTGCCCGCTTGCGTCCGGGGTCTGTGCTCAAGGCCAAGGCCCATGTGGGTAACTTTGTTGAGCTGAAGAATGCAGTGATGGGCGAGGGCGCCAAAGCTGGGCACCTGAGCTATTTGGGCGATGCCGAAATCGGTGCGCGCACCAACATCGGGGCTGGCACCATCACCTGTAACTATGACGGCGCGAATAAGTCCAAGACGGTCATGGGTGAAGATGTCTTTATTGGCTCCAACAGTGCGTTGGTTGCCCCGGTTACGCTGGGGGATCGTGCTACAACGGGGGCTGGCTCTGTGATCACTACAGATGTGCCTGCCGATACGCTTGCAGTTGGCCGTGCTAAGCAGCGCAATATCGACGGTTGGAAGCGGCCGGTGAAGATTAAGCGAGACTGATCAACAGGTCTGTGGATAAAAGCCCTTTAAGCAGTAGGAGCCTTAACCATGTTCGGAGTTACCGATTACGGCGCTTTTGTGGTGGCCTTTCTGATTTTGTTGGCGATTCCGGGCCCAGGTAATCTGGCTTTGATCTTATCCACAGGCAAGGGCGGGATCCGTGGCGGTATTGCCTCGACGTTCGGCGTGATTCTGGGTGATCAGGTATTAATGTGGATGGCCGTTGCAGGTGTGGCGACCATGCTCAAGGCCTATCCCACTGCATTTCATGTGGTGCAGTGGTTGGGGGCGGCCTATCTGATTTGGCTGGGATTGAAGATGGTCTTTGCCAAGCCGGGGCAGGGGCCGAGTATTAACATTGAGGCTCGCCGTTACCTCTGGCAGACCCTGTTGATAACGTTATTCAATCCCAAGGCAATCATGTTTTACATGGCCTTCTTCCCTCTATTCATTGATCCTAAAACTCATCAGGGCATCCTCACTTTCGGCTTCCTTGCTGTGACTATTGCGGTACTGACGTTTATCTACGGCCTGATCGTAGTACTGCTGACCTATTTCCTGGCTGAGCGCTTGCGCGCTAATCCGAAAGTCACCCGTTGGCTGGAAAGACTGGCTGGAGTGTGTCTGGTGGGATTCGGGATAAAACTGACTCTGCAATAGGTCAGCGTGTGGATAACCTCGGCAAGGATTAACAATCACTGCCTTTAGTCGCTTATCTACTTGACTCGTTGTGGCAGGTAGGCTTTGATTCGCATCGCTATCTTTCGAATCGAAACTTAAATGTCGAAACGTGACACTGCACAGCGCCGCCATACCATCCTTGCCTTGCTTACCGAGCAGGGCGAAGTGAGTGTGGATGAGTTGTCGAAAGCTTTTTCCACTTCAGAAGTTACGATTCGTAAGGATCTGGCTGCTCTGGAAAAGAACGGCCTGTTGCTACGCCGCTATGGTGGTGCGGTGCCGATGCCGCAAGAGCTGATTAGCGATACTCAGCCCGTATCCCATTACAAGCAGGCCATTGCCCGTGCGGGCGTGGGGCTGATTCGTGAGCATGCGCGGATCATTATCGACAGCGGCACCACCACGGCGGCGATGATTCCTCAGCTCGGTTATAAGGCCGGGCTGGTGGTGATGACTAACTCACTGAACGTCGCCCGCGCTATCTGTGAACTGGAACATGAGCCCGTGTTGTTAATGACAGGCGGAACCTGGGACCCTCATTCCGAGTCATTTCAGGGCCAGGTTGCCGAGCAGGTACTGCGTTCCTACGACTTCGATCAATTATTTATTGGCGCCGATGGCATCGACCTGCATCGCGGCACCACTACGTTCAATGAGTTGCTTGGCCTGAGCAGGGTGATGTCTGAAGTGGCGCGGGAAGTGGTGGTGATGGTCGAGAGCGACAAGATCGGTCGCAAGATTCCCAATCTGGAGCTGCCCTGGAGCAGCATCCATACCCTGATAACCGATGACCGCCTGAGTCATGAGGCGCGTGAACAACTGACTGCGCGAGGCATTAAGCTGATCTGCGCGGCGGTTGAATCCTGAGGAGAAATATATGTGTGGCATCGTTGGCGCAGTTGCTGAACGCAATATCACCGCCATTCTGGTTGAAGGTCTGAAGCGCCTCGAATACCGCGGCTATGACAGCGCCGGTGTGGCGGTGCTGGGCAATGACGGTGTACTGGATCGCCGCCGCCGTGTGGGTAAAGTCAGCGAGCTGGAAAATGCCCTGCACGAGCAGCCGCTTAATGGCCGCCTGGGTATTGCCCACACCCGTTGGGCGACCCATGGTGCGCCGACTGAAGCCAACGCTCACCCACATTTCTCCGGCAGTGATCTGGCAGTTGTCCACAACGGCATTATCGAAAACCACGAAGAGCTGCGCGCGGAGCTGAAAGCGAAAGGTTATGTGTTCAGTTCAGATACCGATACCGAAGTGATCGTGCATCTGCTGGACGACACCCTGAAAACTATCCACAACCTCAGTGATGCACTCAAGGCTGTGGTTAAGCAGCTGCATGGTGCTTATGGCCTGGCTGTTATCAGCGCGAAGCAACCCGACCGTTTGGTTGCTGCCCGCAGCGGCAGCCCGCTGGTGATTGGTCTGGGCCTTGGGGAAAACTTTCTGGCTTCGGATCAGTTGGCGCTGCGTCAGGTCACTGACCGCTTTATGTACCTTGAAGAAGGCGATATCGCTGAAATCCAGCGCGAGCAGGTGCAGATCTGGGACCGTGACGGCCAGTTGGTACAGCGTGAAACCGTGCAGTACCGCGATGGTGCAGAGTCAGCCGATAAGGGCGAATACCGCCATTACATGCTCAAAGAGATCCACGAGCAGCCAATGGTGGTGCAGCGTACCCTAGAAGGCCGTCTGGCCCAGCAACAAGTACTGGTGGAGGCTTTCGGCCCGCAGGCACCGGAGTTGTTCGCCAAGGTGCGCAATGTGCAGATTGTGGCCTGTGGCACTAGCTATCACGCTGGTATGGTCGCCCGTTACTGGCTGGAAGGGCTGGCGGGGATTCCGTGTCAGGTCGAAGTGGCCAGCGAGTTCCGCTACCGCAAGGTGGTGGTGCAGCCGGATACCTTGTTCGTGACCATCTCCCAGTCCGGCGAGACCGCCGACACCCTGGCTGCCCTGCGCAACGCCAAAGAGTTGGGTTTCCTCGGCACCTTGGCAATCTGTAACGTCGGCATCAGTTCGCTGGTGCGTGAGTCTGACTTGACCCTGCTGACTCAGGCCGGGCGTGAAATTGGCGTGGCTTCGACCAAAGCTTTCACCACCCAACTGGTTGCCCTGCTGATGTTGACCCTGGCGCTGGGCCAGGTGCGCGGAACCCTGAGCAAAGCTGATGAAGCCGAGCTTGTGGATGAATTGCGCCGCCTGCCGACCCGCCTGGGTGAAGCGCTGGCCATGGACAGCATTGTGGAAAAAGTTTCAGAGCTGTTTGCCGAGAAGCACCACAGCCTGTTCCTCGGCCGCGGCGCCCAATACCCGGTGGCGATGGAAGGTGCGCTTAAGCTCAAGGAAATTTCCTATATCCACGCCGAAGCCTATCCCGCAGGCGAGCTCAAGCACGGCCCGCTGGCGCTTGTGGATAACGATATGCCGGTGGTCACTGTCGCGCCTAACAACGAGCTGCTGGAGAAACTCAAATCCAACCTGCAGGAAGTCCGCGCCCGTGGTGGTGAGCTGATCGTCTTCGCTGACGAAGACGCCAGCATGCGCAACGGCGAAGGCACCCACGTCGTCACCATGCCGCATATCCACGACGTGCTGGCGCCGATTCTCTACACCATCCCGCTGCAACTGCTGTCCTACTATGTTGCTGTGCTCAAGGGTACCGACGTGGATCAGCCGCGTAACTTGGCTAAGAGTGTGACGGTGGAATAAGGGGGCTGTGGATAGGTGGAGTAAGCGGTCGGTGCTCTACTTATCCACAAGCCTGTGCTTTTAGCCCTTGTCCCAGCACTGATTGAGACAAGGGCCAGCTTGTGAATATCGGTTGTTGATAACTCAGGCTTCTTCCTACTGCACTCGTTGATCCGCCAATCACCACTCCGGCTAACTTTTCGTGGTTGAGCAACTGCTGGTTGGTTTGCTCAATAAATGCGCTGATACTCTTCTCCAATTCAGGCTTTTTCATGCTGCGCACGTGATCTGAAAGGGTGACGATAGCCACCGGCTGTGGGTAAGTCTAGTCAGCGCGCTAGATAGTGCTTCGGATTAACCAGACTGGCCCTGTCGCCTGAGCAGAGCCAGCCTGTTGGCATTACTTGTTATTGCGGCATTTGTCTTGAACCAAGTAACGCACGGTGTTCAGGTTACCTTGTGAATCCTCATGGCAATGTATTTACTAATATTGCTGCAGCAGTAGATTCTGGGGGGCATGCAGATGATATTGGCGATATCGAGATTCAGGCCGTAGATTTTGCCCCAAGTTGGAATGCCTTCCTGTTAATTACGGTTATGCATTTTTAGGAATTAAAAAGGCGCCCATATGGGCGCCGAATATCCACCTTTACAAAGGAGTGCTACTCCAAGGCGAATATTTAAGGCTCCAGTCCTTCGCCAAGAATTTGTAGGAGCCTTAAACTGGTTAAAGTTTTTTAGCCCGTCGATGCTCCACTGGTTTTGACAGTTATATTCATAGGGCAGTACGTGCGTAATTATTTATACGTGCCGCTATGATCTATGGAAGAAACTAACGGCAGCATTACGCAAACATTACAATTTTGACATGTTCGAAAATTCATTATTTATGAGTGTGTTCTAAGCGCTTTCCATGAAACTCACTGAAAGGCACTGTCGGGGGGATATAAAGCCGTTTGCGGTAAGGATTTCTAGATCAATTGTTATTTACCGACTGGGCCAATTGCTCAGGGCTCAGTGCAAGGCTTTTTTCGCTGTGGATAAGTTCTACAAGCCAATCGACAAAGCAGCGAACACGAGCCGACAGGTGTTTGTTACTTGGGTAAAGGATATGCACAGGGCGTGATTTGAAGTGCCATTGATGCAGTACTGGCACCAATTGGCCTGCTCTGACCCTGCTTGCAACCGCGAAGGGAGCGCCGGGGCAAATGCCCCCGCCTGCCATGCAGGACGCTAAGGCTACGTCTGGGTCATCGAACTGCAAGCCTTCCTGCGCTGGCACGTCATATAGATCACTGCCCTTCATTAATCGCCAGGCAAACGGATTGCGCTGTCCGCTGAACCAATAGATCCGCTGATGCTCCACCAGCTGCTGTGGATAAGTGGGGGTGCCCATACGTTGCAGATAATCCTCTGAGGCATACAGACCCATGCTGACTTCTCCTATCTGCCGGGCAATCAGGCTGGAGTCTTCCAGCGTGCCGCCGCGGATGGTGCAGTCGATCCCTTCCTCCAGGATATTGCTGATACGGTCACTGCTACTCAGGCGAACGCTTATATGAGGGTAGCGCGCCTGAAACTGTTGCAGATTGGGGGCAATAATCCAGCGTGCAACAGAGACCAGCGCCTCGACTCGCAAACGTCCTCTCGGCTCTTGCGTACCGCCTTTGAGCGCGCCTTCCAGTTCTTCAATCTCCTGCAAGATGATCTGGCATTTGGCGAAGTAGGCGTGGCCGTCATCGGTCAAGCTGAGGGCGCGGGTGGTGCGGTTGAGGAGGCGAACGCCGAGATGGCCCTCAAGATCGGAAATGCGTTGCGACACCCGGGCCTTTGGCAACATGAGCACATCTGCTGCGCGGGTGAAGCTTCCTGCTTCAACCACACAGACGAAGGTTTTCATGGCTGCAAGTCTGTCCATTTAATTGTTCAGCTTTGTTGAATTAAAAGTCATAAATACAGGTATTTATCATAATTTCGATCTGAATCAACCTGACTCCGTCGAGTGGAGCGGTAGGCAAGTCATCCTTGCACCGCTCCACACATGAATCTGTCCGTGGCTTTGCCCGGTGCAAGAGAAGGAGTGTGTTGATGATGAACTGTGACCCCGATACCGGTGCCTGCCAAATCCCCGATGCGGCTTCGGCTGGGGATAACAAAGCCATCCCTAAAAAAGGTTTGGCGGTGCATTACATCGGAGACCCGATGTGTTCCTGGTGCTGGGGGATATCCCCGGCGCTCAAGACGCTTGAGGCGTTCTGTGCCCAACAGGGTATCGACTTTACCGTCAATGTGGGGGGCTTACGCGTCGGTGGTGGTGATCCATGGACCGCTCAGTTCAAAGCGTTCCTGCGTAAAGAATGGAGCCATATCCATGAAGTGAGCGGGCAGCCATTTGGCTACAGCCTGCTTGACCGTGAATCGTTCAACTACGACACCGAGCCTGCTTGCCGTGCTGTGGTGACGGTGCAACTGCTGCAAACACGCGATGGTTTACCTGAGGGCGTAGTGTTGGCGTTCTTCACAGCGGTTCAGCAGCACTTTTACGTGGATGGCGCGGACCCCCGTCAGGTTGATTTCTACAAAGGGCCATGCGAGCAGGCAGGTCTGGATTTTGAGGCCTTCAAGCTGCTGTTCCTCTCAGAAACCGCGCAAAAGGCGACTCACGAAGCTTTTCAAAAGCGCCATCAATGGGGCGTTAACTCCTTCCCAACACTACTGCTGGAGATAGAAGGAGAGGTGAAGACCCTGGCCAATGGCTACATCACTGCTGACCGAGCGGTGAGTCAACTGACTCGCGCTTTGCCAAATTGAATCCTCGTTAGTTCTACACATCACGTTGGATGTTATCCACAGGAGTGTTTCCATGCTTAATATCGGCATTATCATCGGGTCTACCCGTTCTCAACGTGTCAGCCCTCAGGTTGCACAACACATCCTCAAGCATGCTCAAGGGCGTGCCAACGTTCATTACGAAATCGTCGATCTGCTGGACTATGACCTGCCGCTCTACGATGAGCCTATTCCCGCGGCCTTCAGTTCTGACTACCAGACACCTCAGGCTAAAGCCTGGTCAGAAACCATCTCGCGTCTGGATGGATTCGTCTTCATCAACCCTGAATACAACCGTGGCGTCATTGCGTCCCTTAAAAATGCCCTGGATTACCTCTATCCGGAGTTTGTGAATAAGGCTGCTGGCATTGTCGGTTTCGGCTCCACCGGCGGCAGCTCGGCTGCGCGGGCATTGCGGGAGATTTTGATCTCGCTGGAAGTGGCGGTGGTGAAAGTACAGCCAGGTTTCAATCTGTTCACTGACTTTAAAGACATGCGCGAATTCACCCCTTCAGATGTGCATGACGGCTCAATTCACAACATGTTCGATCAGCTCGAGAGCTGGGGCGAGGCACTGAAGAACGTACGCCAAAAGGCTTAAAAGCCTGCCCGGAGGCAATAAAACACCCACGATCTCCAGTGATCGTGGGTGTCATGCAGTTAAGGAAGTAGGTATGACGATTAACCAAATGATTTTGAAACCAATGATGCTGGCGCTGCTCAGCATGGTTGTTACCCCTGTCTTTGCCGAGGTTGTGGATAAGTCTGGGCGCGATCAAATTGGTATGGCCCGCCACATTGGCCCAGAAACCTGGGGCAGATGCACAGTCCAAATGAATAAGCCGGGCTCACAGGCCTATGAGTTGTCTTATGACCGCTCGAACGACATGCCCCAGGCTAAATTTGCTGAGCCTGAGCACTACAGCTTTGATGCTCCCCATGGCATGCCTGGTACTTACCACGGCTTCAACACCGAATCGGTGCGCGGCAATATCGGCGGGCAGGGTACGCAGATTGATGCCTTGGGCCATTTCGCCTATCTGCCGGAGATCTGGGATGGCAAAGGTGAATTTCCCAAGCATCAGCTTAAATACTACGGTGGCTGGACCCATGACGAAGTGAAGCCCCGGGACGATGGTGGTCTGCAAGTGCTGGGCACCGAAAAGATTCCGCCTATCATCACCTCAGCCGTGCTCTTGGATGCGTCGCGCTACCTGAATAATGGTCAGGCATTGAACGACAACCAGATCATCAGCCGCGCGGATATTGAAGGCATGCTAAAGGCTCAAGGGCTTGCTGAACGCGGTATCCTGCCGGGTGACATGCTACTTATCCACACTGGCTGGGGTAAGAAGTGGACAAATGATCCGGACGTTTATTACACCCGTGGGCCGGGCTTAGGCTATGACGCTGCTTTGTATTTGCAGAGCAAGCAGATTGTTGCCGTAGCGCTGGACAACCCATTCACCGATCCGGCTCCGCCAGGCATGCTCAATGGCACTGCACAGCCGGCAGGTACTCCCAAAGGGCTGCCGTTTGCGATCCACCACAACAACCTGAGTCAGGCTGGGATTTATCAAATCCAGAACGCCAAGCTGGATGAGTTGGCAGCGCACAAGGTCTGGGAATCCTGCGCGATGGTGTTGCCATTGAAGATCAAAGGCGGCGCACAAGCACCTGTAAGGCCAGTGGCGATTGGCCGGTCGGTGCTCTAATAAGCCTTAGCGGGCTGTGAATAAGTGATCAGGTAGGCATTTATCCACCTTCACCGAAAAAAAGCGGAACCCGAATGGGTTCCGCCGACACCCAAAGGAGCGGAGTGTTAGTCCATTTCGATCACGAAGTCTTCTGTCGGGACGCGAATCTTTTTCAGGTTGAGCAGCCAGTCGTTTTCAGCATCACGACGACCCAATGCAAGCAACAGCACGGATTGCAGGCCACGTTCTTTAAGATTCAACAGTTGGTCCAGACCGGTTTTGTCGAAGCCTTCCATCGGTGTGGCATCAACCCGTAGCAGCGACGCTGCTGCCACAGCCAGACCAACACCGATATGGGCTTGTTTGGCGCTGTGGTGGTATTGCTGTTCAGGTGTGAATGTTGAGAACAGGCCTTTGAGGTTATTTACCACCTCAGCTGTGGTTTCTGATGGTAGCGAGCGTTGCGCGTTGATGTAGTCGTACATCGCCTCGATGCGCTCGTCGCTCATGGTGTCCCAGGAGACAAACACCAACAGGTGAGAGCATTGAGTGATCTGCGGCTGATTCATGGCAAGCGGTGCAATCTTTTCCTTCAGCGCTGGATTGGTGATGGAAATGATTCGGAAAGGCTGAAGACCCGCCGAGGTAGGCGCAAGACGAGCCGCTTCGATGATTTGGTCAACCAAACTTTGATCGAGCTTTTCTCCTGTCATTTGTTTAGTTGCATAGCGCCAGTGAAGGGCATTGATAAGTTCCATTTCAAACTTCCTATAAATGATAGTTGCAGATGACCTAGTGGCCAGCGCACGCAGGCTTAGAAAATTAAGGCGGTTTAATAAAAGGTTTATTTATAAGTTATTCACACGACTAATTCAGATAAATAGACCTGAAAACCAGCCTGATGAAGCGCAACCCTTGGTTCTGTATGAAATGGGCAGGCGCCTGGGTTAGCTGCGTGATGAGCGAGGCGGTTGGATTATTGGATAGATGAGGATTCTCGGTTCTCAAACTAAGCAGTACTATCTTTTATATAAAGTATGTTTTCAAATTCTTTTGACTATAATGCGTTATAGTTGAATGTAGATATAAAAATTTATACTTGAACTTAATAGTATGTGGGAGTATGCGCTCAATGGAATTTGAACAAAGTTCGTGCAACCGGGCATTCGTTGTCGCCCTTAAAGACACGCTCAATGTAATCAGCGGAAAGTGGAAGTTGGCTATTGTCTGCGTGTTACTGGAGGGCGGCCGGCGCTTCAGTGATATCGAGCGACTGATCACTGGCATTACACCGCGCATGGTTTCGCGGGAGCTGAAAGAGCTGGAAATCAACGGAGTGGTGGCTAAGAGTCAAAGCAAAGAAAACGGAATCAGCGTTACTCGCTATGAGCTCACTGAGTCCGGCGAGCAGTTGAAGGACGTGATCGTGCAGATGGTTGAGTGGGGGCAAAAGCATCGCGAGGTCAGTGCATCGGTCTGTGAGGCTCAAACACAGGACTGAGTCTGTCGACTTATCCACATAGGGCGACGAACACGCATGGCGATTTCTCTGTGGATAACTACCTCTAGGCTGCAAATCATCTCAAGGTCCGAGCTTTCTCCGGCAAAACCCGGATAATGGCGGCAATTTTTTGCGTGCTTAACCGGTAGCTGCCCCATGGAAATCAAGGTCAACTTTCTCGACAACCTTCGACTTGAAGCCAAGTTCGACGACTTCACAGTGATCGCTGACCAGCCGATCCGTTACAAAGGTGACGGCTCTGCGCCGGGGCCGTTTGACTACTTCCTGGCTTCGTCTGCACTGTGTGCAGCGTACTTTGTGAAGTTGTACTGCCAGACGCGGGATATCCCCACTGAGAATATTCGCCTGTCGCAGAACAACATTGTCGACCCGGAAGACCGCTACAAGCAGATCTTCAAAATCCAGGTCGAGCTGCCTGCGGATATCTCCGAGAAAGACCGCCAGGGCATCTTGCGTTCCATCGACCGCTGCACGGTGAAAAAGGTGGTGCAGACCGGCCCCGATTTCATCATCGAAGAGGTGGATAACCTCGACGCCGACGCTCAAGCATTGCTGGCGCTGGATACCTCTGGCACCAGCACTGTGATCCCCGGCAAAGACCTGCCGCTGGAAGAAACCATCGCCAATATGTCCGCGATTTTGGCTGGGCTGGGGATGAAGATCGAAATCGCTTCCTGGCGCAACATCGTGCCTAACGTCTGGTCCCTGCATATCCGCGATGCGCAGTCGCCCATGTGCTTTACCAACGGCAAGGGCTCAACCAAAGAAAGTGCGCTGGCGTCGGCTTTGGGCGAGTTTATCGAGCGTCTGAACTGCAACTTCTTCTACAACGACCAGTTCTGGGGCGAAGAAATCGCCAACGCGCCGTTCGTGCATTACCCGGACGAGCGCTGGTTCCAGCCGGGTCGCAAGGACGAGCTGCCTAAAGAAATCCTTGATCCTTACACCCTGAAGATCTACAACCCGGACGGCGAGCTGCGTGGCTCGCACCTGTACGACACCAACTCCGGCAACATCGAGTGCGGTATCTGCTCGCTGCCGTATGTGCGCCAGTCCGATGGCGAGGTGGTGTACTTCCCGTCCAACCTGATCGAAAACCTCTACCTCAGCAACGGCATGAGCGCCGGTAATACCCTGGCTGAGGCGCAGGTGCAGTGCCTCTCGGAAATCTTCGAGCGTGCGGTTAAGCGTGAGATTCTTGAGGGCGAAATCGCCCTGCCGGACGTGCCGGAAGAAGTGTTGGCCAAGTACCCCGGCATCGTTGCGGGCATCAAAGGGCTGGAGGAGCAAGGCTTCCCGGTGCTGGTGAAGGATGCATCGCTGGGCGGTGAGTTCCCGGTGATGTGCGTCACCCTGATGAACCCTCGCACCGGCGGCGTGTTCGCCTCCTTCGGCGCCCATCCGCGCTTTGAAGTGGCGCTGGAGCGCAGCCTCACCGAACTGCTGCAAGGCCGCAGTTTTGAAGGCCTCAACGACCTACCGCAGCCGACCTTCCAGGGCCATGCGGTGATGGAGCCGAACAACTTTGTTGAGCACTTCATCGACTCCAGCGGCGTGGTGTCGTGGCGCTTCTTCAGCTCCAAGGCTGATTACGAATTCGTTGAGTGGGACTTCTCCAGCGACGGTGAAAACCCCAACGAAGAGGAAGCCGCAACCCTGTTTGGCATTCTCGAAGACATGGGTAAAGAAGCCTACATGGCGGTCTATGAGCATCTCGGTGCTACGGCCTGCCGCATTCTGGTGCCGGGCTATTCCGAGATTTATCCGATCGAGGATTTGATCTGGGATAACACCAACAAAGCACTGTTCTTCCGCGAAGACATCCTGAATCTGCACAGCCTCGACGACGAAGCCCTGCAAGCGCTGGTCGAGCGTCTGGAAGAAAGCGAGCTGGATGACTACACCGACATCAAAACCCTGATCGGCATCGAGTTTGACGACAACACCGCTTGGGGTCAGCTGACCATCCTTGAGCTGAAGCTGCTGATCTATGTGGCCTTGCAGCGCTTTGAAGACGCTAAAGACCTGGTCGAAGCCTTCCTCCAGTACAACGACAACACCGTTGAGCGAGGCCTGTTCTATCAAGCCCTCAACGTGGTCCTAGAAGTGGTGATTGATGAAGACATGGAGCTGGAAGATTACGAAACCAACTTCCGCCGCATGTTCGGCAACGAGCGCATGGACGCGGTGATCGGCTCCGTGGAAGGCACTGTGCGCTTCTACGGCCTTACCCCGACCAGCATGAAGCTGGAAGGCCTCGACCGTCACCTGCGCCTCATCGACAGCTACAAGAAACTGCATGCGGCACGGGCGAAAGCGGTGGGTGTGTATAACTCTCGTTGATGGAGTATCCACAGTCGTTTGCCGGGGGGCTTGGTCGCAATGGATGGCCCCTTTGCAAGATACGCTCAGTCCTCTACAGGTTGGAATTTTTGGTGAATCAGCGAGCGGGCCTGACGGGCACAGTGTTCGACGGTTTCAAATGCTAAGGTTGCACCAATATAGTAAATCCCTGACTGCCCTTGTAATTGTTCAAGCTTGGGAAAAAATCCGCTGCTCAGGGCCTGACTGTCTACATGGGGGAAGTAGTCCCATTCATAGCGCAGTAGCAGTGCGTCCAGTTCGCCGCCCTGATTGCGGATATCTTCACTCAGGGTTTCCGTAAGTTGTTCCGCCGATACCTCACGTGAAGCCTGTTGCCAGCTGATATAGACAGGGTTATCACCTGAGCGGTTGGCCCATGCGGCAGTATGGTTCAGTTGCGAAGGCGCCGAGTTCTCATGCAGAAAGGCAAACTCTTGTGTGGGTAGTTTTTGGGCGCGAAACAGATTCACCAGATAACGCAGGCTACGCACCTGGCTAAAAAGCTGTTGATGCGTTGCTGGCCAAGACATCAGGTGGCTGATCTGGTTGAGCGGCGCGCTGATAAGCAGGGCGTCGAACGCGAAGTCATGGGTTTCGTTGATCAACAGGCGTAGAGAGCCGCTGCCTTCCTGGTCTGGCGCAATTGAGGTGATGCGGGCGTTAGTGCGCACGTCGAAGTCTGCGCTGATAGCTTCCCAGAGCGACTGATAGCCTGTGGGGAACATGAAAAACTCGCCCAGACGCAGTTCGCCATTTTCGATCTTCAACAGCCAGCCGATGACCTGCATAAGGTACAGGGCTGGAGTGTTTCCATAGTCGCCGTAACCGAAGCCCACCAGAATGCTCCGCGCTACTTGCGCAACAGGTGTGAACCCGTGGCGTTGGGCAAATTGTTCAAAAGGTAGAAACAGCTCTGCATCGGCTTGGCTCAACTGTTGAGGCTGGTCGAGGACAAAGCGTTGCAGCGCAGTGGCATAGCAACGGATTGCTTGTTCAACTACCTCAGGCGCGTTGCGGCTATGCAAGAAGCCCATCACATCGTGACGCTGTTGCTGGTCAACGAACGTTACCGGTACCGGGTAATGCTGGTAGGCAATCCCATAACGCTTGGCCAGCCCCAGTACATAGCTGTAATCTGCACTGGCTAGGACCGCCCCGATCTCGACGATACCGTTAGGGCTTGGCATTGAGTAAACCTTGCCACCGATACGGGGGCTTTGCTCAAACAGGGTGACGCGCTGGTAGCCCAGTTCATGCAGTGTGCAGGCTGCACTCAGACCTGCGGGGCCTGCTCCTAGAATGGCGATACGTGCGCCTTTGTTTCCCTGCCAGGGCAAATGCTTCGGCATGCTTCAGACCCTCTCCCAGAGCACGCGCACTTGTGAGTTGGTGAGGTGTTGGGCCAGTTCGGCATATTGTTCTTCAATCAGGTTACGTTTGACTTTCAATGTTGGTGTCACTAGTCCTGAATCCGGTGACCAGTCGCGTGTGGCGACAATTACACCGACAATTTTCTCGTGATTGAGTAGCTGCTGATTAGTCTGATCGACAAAATCACCAATGGTCCGGCTCAGCTCATCCTGTTTAACCTGCCGAAAGGACTCTGACAGGGTGATGACTGCCACCGGCTGGGGCATTCCAGAGCCAATCAGACAGATCTGCTCAAAGCCTTTGAAGGCCGAGAGTTTTGCCTCGATGGGCGCAGGCGCCACGTATTCGCCTTTTTCGGTTTTGAACAACTCTTTGATCCTGCCAGTGATGCGCAGGTAGCCATCGCTGTCGAGCTGGCCCAGGTCGCCGGTGCGGTAGTAGCCTTCGGGGTCGAGAGATTCTTGGGTTTTCTCAGGCTCTTTGTAATAACCCTGCATCAGTGTGGGCGACTTGAACAGCACTTCCCCTTCGGTACTGAGCTTCGCGCCATTATCCGGCATGGCTTTACCGACTGTGCCGGGCCGGAAAGCATCTGGCCGTCCAATAAAGCCATAGGCGAAGTTCTCGGTCATACCATAGCCTTCACTGATCTGCAGGCCGATTCGGCCGTACCACGCCTGCAGCGCCGGCGACAGGGCTGCGGCCCCGGACACGATCATCCGGGCTTGGTCGAGCCCCAAGGCCCTACGCACTTTGCGGGCAACCAGGTTACGCAGCAGCGGTATAGCCAGCAGGATATCGAGACGGGATTGTGGGAGTTTCGCAAGGATGTTGTCCTGGAACTTCTTCCACAGGCGCGGCACTGAAAAGAATATGGTTGGTCTGACTGAGCACAGATCGTTCTGGAAGGTCTTGAGTGACTGGGTAAAGTTGATCTGCATGCCTGAATACAGGCTGTTGCTGGCTAGCAGCAGGCGTTCCGCTACGTGGGCCAGTGGCAGGAATGACAGGCTGCGGTCATTGGCGTTGAGGTTGAATACCGCCAAAGCTCGGTGTCCCACATGCCGTGGTGCGCGGTAGCAGTGCACCACACCCTTAGGATTACCGGTGGTGCCGGAGGTATAGATGATGGTCCAGATATCTTCGTCGCCCGGTATTGGTTTACCGCTCATTGGCGCATGGCTGGCGATTAACTCGGGTAGCTGGTGCTGTACTTCATGGGTGCGCACGAAGTCGCAATCGCTGCCGTAGTACGAGAAGCCGATTTTCACCATGTTCGCCGGAATGCTGGGTTTGAGGCGCTGCCAAACCGGCTCGTCGAGTTTGCCGACAAAAATTGCTTTTGACTCCGAATGTTCCAAAACATAGGCCAGGGACTCAGGTGTCTGGTCGACATACAACGGTACGCTGACCAGGCCGGCGAACTGCAGAGCCAGGTCGGAGACGATCCATTCTGCGCAGTTTTTCGAAAGAATCGCGACCTTGTCCCCCTGTTCCAGCCCCAGGCTTTTGAGTGCACTGGCTAGCCGACGGACCTGATCGTCGACCTGTGCCCAGCTGTACTCCTGCCATTGGCCTTCTACTGGCTGGCGCAGGTAAATAGCCTCAGGCGTCTGCTCAGTCCAGTGGTAGAGCATTTCGATCGGCGATTTATCCTTTGCGAAGTCTTTCAGTTGCATAGATTTAATACTCACTTCTTATTTGGGTTATGCGAGCGTCATCAGGCGTTCAGCTTCCTGCCACGCACGGATCGAGTCTGGGATTTCGGGGGTAGAGCCGGTGTGGCCAAGTGCCTGGTACAGCTCATTACTGGCAACGACGCCTTTTTTGCTGAGAATTGCGCCTTTGCTTTGCCCGGAGGCCATGACGGTTTCGCCGCAGAGGAACTCAAACTTCATGTAGCTCCAACGCTCGTCCCAGCACACCAGGGAGAAACGCAGGCGGTAGCGCGCAAAGGGTTTCAAGCCTTTGCGGTAATTGAGCATCGAAGCCCCTAGAACCGGGCGCCAGCCTTTTTTAAGGGCGAGTTTGAGCATGCCGGCGCGGGCCATGTACTCGATTAGAGCTAGGTCCAGCACGGTCAGATAGCGCCCGTTGTTCATGTGCCCGTTGATGTCCAGGTCGTTGGGCCAGACCCTTAGGCTTAATTCAATGCTGTCGCCGACGCGGATCGACGGTTTGAATAGAGAGCGGAGCAAGGTAACGAGCAGGCGTAAATACAGGTTCATTGGTGGGCTCACTCTGTCAGCAAGATTCAGAAGGTCACTGCCCGGCGGCGTTGTAGGCGAGTGAGTAAATCTACTGCCAGGCGTTGCAGCTGTTGCTGTACATCTGGAGCCAGAAAAGACTCGACGAAAGCCTTGATGGGTAAGTCTTCCTGAGACCTAAATTGCTGGTGCAGGTCGGCCTTGTTCATCTGGCGAATTTCCAGAAAGGCGGTTTCGGGCAGGGTCAGGAAGGTATCCAAGCGTTCGATAGCGGTGACGTTGAGCTCATCGACGGGGCAGAGTTCATCTACTACGCCGATGTTGAGTGCCTGCGCTGGTTTTAACAGTTCACCCAGCATCAGCAGGCGCATGGTTTGATGAGGGCCAACCAGTCGACGCAGTGCCAGTTGGAAACACTCAGGCAAGACTATGCCTGCCTGAACTTCGGTAAAACCGAAGTTCCAGTTGCCTTCAGCCATGATTCGGTAATCGCTGAAGACCGCGATCAGCGCACCGGAGGCCATGCAATGGCCGCTAATCGCTGAAATGATCGGAATTGGGCATTGCGCCATGCTGTAGGCGAGACCAAACACCGCTTGCCAGTACTGCTCGATGTAGTCGGGTTTTGCTCTTAGCAGGGTGAACAGGTCAATGCCCGAGGAGAACGAACCGTTCTGGCCGCTAATGATTATGCCGCGTATGCCGCTCTGTGGGGCTTCGACGATAGCTGCCTGCATCGCCTGGAGGATTTCCAGGCTCATCAGATTTGCCGGCGGATTACAAATTGATAGCTCGAGGATGCTGCCGCTTTTGTGGTAGCGCTGTGCAATCATTGCTCACCTTCCCTAGTCTGCTTTCGGACCAACCGGTACCGCACTACCTCGCTTGGTGAGGGGTACCGGTTACCGCCGTTTTGACTTAGATAATGCCGTACTTGCGGCACCAGTCGTTCACATCCTTGAAACGCTTCTCGTTGAGCGCCTGGTTATGGGTGGAGTTGCGGATTGCTTTGATCGCTTCTTGGTCATCAGCTTTGACCGGGAACTCAAACGAAGAAAAGCGCGCGATCTCTGGCATGAAGGTGTATTCATCAACCAGGAACTGGTAGCCCATGCGGAAGAATTTGCACATTTCTTCAACTTCGTCGGCTGGCGCAGTTTCGAAGAAGTTTTCCGCAATGTGCTTGGCGAATGCGATATGCCGCACTTCTTCCATATGGTGCTCGCGGAACATTCTGCGGGTTAGTGGATCGATGCTGTCGTGTTGAGTCTGGTAGATGGAGTTGAGCTCAGCAAACCACTCGATCAGCAAGTTCCAAATGATCCCGTAGACTGGATGGCGGTTGGGCAGTTGTTGTTCGAAGGTTGAGAACTGCGGGATAGTTTCCGGGTTACTCCACATCTCCAGATCGGCGACCTTGAGATAACGGCGGAACATCAGGGTGTGCACGATTTCCTCACGGGAGAAAATCATCAGGTATTCACGCACATCGGGCGACAGTACGTCGTTGTATTTGTTGACATAGCCAACGTAAAGCTGAGGCAATGCCTGTTCGAGCCAGATGAAGTAGGACACGTCCCGTGCTGTTTCCAGCCAAAGGCTCTCCAAACGCTGCTCCGCGTTCATGGCGTCCCAATAGGGGGTGCCATACAGCCAGGCGGTTTCTTCAAGTTTAGGTAACTGAGTCTTGTCAACGCCGGTCGACCAGTCGACGACCTCGTTGAGCTTCAGCAGCTTGCGGTGTGAGGCATCAATAAGGGTGCCTACCACGTTGCTGCGTTTAGCATTGAGCTGGATGGGGTTGTCTATTATTTTTGCTGTGACTTCCATGTGCTGCTCCATTGATCAGTTCATCGGTTCAGTTTTCAGTATTGCCGTTGCTAGATGCGGACACCTCCTTAATGGATTTATCGATGCTATTCATGGGGTGAGAGTCAGAGTTTTTGCTGTGCATTGATCAGCACCCAGGTATCTTCATCAGCCGCCGGTCCAGGCAATGCGACGATATCTTCCAGAGCCACCTGGCTGCCGTCCTCAGCAATCGCACACAAGCCGGTAATGGCCTGCCCGGAGTCACGCTTGACCAGCCGAATGCGACGGCCCTGAGGGTGGGGCAACCACCTCTCGCCCCACTCGGTCAGTACCAGCAGCAGAGGGAAAAGTTGGCGACCTTTCTCACTCAATTCGTATTCATATACACGTCCATCTGTAGGGTTTGGCAAACGCTCCAGAATCTCTTGGTCGGTCAGGCGTTGCAGGCGATTTGTGAGGGTGCCACTGGAAATACCTAGGTGGTTCTGAAAGTCCTGAAAATGACGTATTCCGCAAAAGGCATTGCGCAGTATCAGCAGTGTCCACCAGTCACCTATTAGATCGAGGCTTCTCGCGATTGGGCAGTTCATGTCTTCAAATGATGTTCGGCGCATGAGAACACTCTAAATAATGAAGTTATATTGGTTGTATAAAGAGGTCGATGCAATGGCAAAAAGGCAGTTGGTCGACTAACGGTAAGAATGTTCTAAATTGGCTGGTTTGAAATGAGTCCGTTAATAGACAGACTGGGAGCTGCTCGGAGTGCAGTGACAGGTGTGTTTATGCTGTAGTGGCTGGTGCTTGCTCAGGTAGCACCAGCCGGGTATTCAAGAATTACGGATAAAACAACAGCATCCCAAACACCACAAACAACATCATGTGCATGTAGCCCTGGATGGGGGACGTGCGCTGGCCGTTGAAGGTCTGCATGCTCAGAAACAAGGTAAGGGCAAACAGTACGGTTTCGAGGCTGCTGATGCCCATGATCACTTGTTTGCCAGTGAGCATGCCGATAATCAGCACCACTGGCACTGTCAGGCCGACGGTGGAAACAAACGCACCCAGACACAGGTTAATGGCGCGCTGCATTTCGTTGTTGAGTGCGGCTTTGACGGCAGTGATCGACTCTGGCGTGAACACGATAATCGCGATCAGAACGCCGCCTACCGCCAGCGGCATGCCTGCGGCTTCGATGCCGTAATCGGTGACTACGGCCAAGTAATGGGCCAGCAGCACAATGGGCAGAATCAGCGCCAGCAGGACGGCACTGTGGATGACCAAACCCCGCACATCCCGGTCTTTTTGACCGGAGTGAGTGCCTGAGTCTGCTTTATCCACAGGTGCCACTGACAGTGATCCTGCTTCGGGCTGGATAAAGAAGCGTCGATGGCTGCTCATTTGTTTCCACAGGAAGACGCCATACAGCACGATGGTCATTGAGCTAATGGCAGCAGCCTGTCTGAATGAGAACTCCCCGGGGATGCTGGTGAAGTTGGGCAGCACCAGCGCTACGCCAGTGAGTAGGGCGATCATCGACAGGTAGCTGGCGGTGCCTTGGGCGTTGTACTCCTGTTCATTGTGGCGAGCTGCACCGGCAATCAGGCAGATGCCCATGACCAGGTTCATGATGATCATCATCACGGCAAAAATGGAGTCGCGGCCGATGGTGGGCGTTTCGGCCGGGCCGAGCAGTACCGAGGCAATCAGGATTACCTCAATGCCCACAATTGAGAGGGTGAGGATCAGCGTGCCGTAAGGTTCCCCCAACTGTTCCGCCAGATGATCCGCCTCATGCACCACGCCGAATGAGGCAGCGAGGATGGTGATAAACAGCAGGGCAAATACCCAGCTGGCGGTTAGCGGTGTGATGGGGGCAGCGAGGATGCTGTCGCCGTAGATAAGAAACAGTGCGACAACTAGCCAGGCGCCGATCATGCGTGCCCAGGTAACCGGCGTGATGAGTCGGTTTGCAGTGTTCATGAGTTCACCTCCGTGCATGGCTTATGGGCGGCTTGCATGACGCGACGCGTGCGCGCAAACCGTTCAGTCGCGTTGGCGGAAGAAGGGAGAGTTCGGGGAAAACGTTCAGTCGCGGAAAGAGAGAAGACCATTGCAGCGTATTCCAGTTACAGGGTCGTCCCTTTGATGTGATACGTGGTCGGGGTCGTCCTCGTCCAGACTTGAGCCGTTGGCGCAAGTGGGATGAAGTTTATCACGCAGGCTTATTTTCGCACGGCACGAGGCACTGTTTCGGTGCTTATTTGAATCGGCTGCACCAGCGGAGTTCGCCTATAAAATTCACTGATCGTGCACGAAAAACGCTAATACGCTGTATTTAATCAGCTTTTTTGCATTGATTGGGTTGGCATGGCGCTTGCTCAAACCCTAATCAAGCGGAGCAGCATGGCAACGTGCTGCGAACTTGAAATGGCTGGCTAGGGTTCCGGTCCATGCAGGTGGATGACTGGTCCGAGAGCTAGCGACCTCTAGTCGAGGTTACACGGCGGGATAAAAGCCCGGGAGAGAGCTGCACCCTCATTGGTGTCGCGCTGCTCCCGCTTATATCCAACCTGACTGGAGGTTCGCATGAGCACTTGCCGCATAGTAGGAACGCTAGCCCTTTGCCTCGCCAGCCTGGTCGCTATTCCGGCCCACGCTGACCCGAAACGCTTCGATATCTGCTGGACCCTCTACGCGGGCTGGATGCCCTGGGGCTTTGCCCAGACCCAAGGGATTGTGGATAAGTGGGCCGACAAGTACGGCATCGAAATCAAAATCACCCAACTCAACGATTACATCGAGTCGATCAACCAGTACACGGTGGGTCAGTTTGATGGCTGCACCATGACCAACATGGACGCCCTGACGGTACCGGCTGCCGGTGGTGTCGACAGCACGGCGCTGATCGCGGGGAGCTACTCCAACGGCAACGACGGCATCGTGCTCAAGGGGCAGGGCAAATCCCTGGCTGATATCAAAGACCAGGATGTGCATTTGGTGCAGTTCTCCGTATCGCATTACTTGCTGGCCCGAGGGTTGGACAGCGTTGGCCTGCGCGAGCGAGATATCAAGGTGGTCAACACCTCGGATGCGGACATTGTCGGCGCCTTTTCTGCACCTCAGGTGCAAGCGGTGGTGGCGTGGAACCCGCAGCTCTCAAGCATTGCCGCTCAGTCGGAGGCCAGCCGCGTGTTTGACTCAAGCCAAGTGCCCGGAGAAATCATCGACCTGTTGGTGGTGAACACGGCAACGCTCAAGGCTAACCCTGAACTGGGTAAAGCCCTGACCGGGGCCTGGTATGAGGTCATGGCATTGATGCAGGCACAGGACGCCAATGCGCTGGGCGCTATGGCTAAGGATGCAGGCACCACCCTAGCTGATTTCCAAAGCCAGTTGAAAACCACCGCACTGATGTACACCGCTGAAGATGCACTGGCCTTTGTCAGCAGCCCCAAGCTGAGCCAGACCATGCGGCATGTGGCTGACTTCTCCTTTGATAAGGGCTTGCTCGGTGAAGGGGCCCGCAGCGCCGATGCCATCGGTGTTGAGCTGGCCGATGGTGCAGTCAATGGCGACCCTCAAAACATCAAGCTGCGTTTCGACGCGACCTACCTGCGCCAAGCCGTAAACGGCCAGCTCTGATCTCAGGAGAGCCTCTATGCGCTTTATTAGCCGTCACCCCAGCCGGGGCGGGAGCTTGCTGCTTGCGTTGCTGCCGCTGCTTCTGTTGGCGCTGGCCTACGGTACTGCCTCCAGCCTGCGGCTGGCCGAAAACCCCGGGGATCGTTTGCTGCCGAGCCTGGCGCAAATGACCGATGCGGTGGTGCGTCTGGGCTTTAGTGAAGATGCTCGCACCGGCGAATATTTGCTGTGGAGCGATACCCTCGCCAGTTTGCTGCGGTTGGGGCTCGGCCTGGGTATTGCGGCGGTGGCCAGCCTGGTGCTGGGGATCGCCGCTGGGGTCTTCCCGCTGCTGCGTGCACCTCTGTCGCCGTTGCTGGCGGTGGCGTCGATGGTGCCGCCGCTGGCGATCCTGCCGATCCTCTTTATCGTCTTTGGCCTGGATGAGTTGTCCAAGATGATGCTCATCGTCATCGGTATCACGCCGCTGCTGGCGCGGGAGCTGGAGCAACGCGCACGGGAGATTCCGTCAGAGGTGCTGATCAAGGCGCAAACCCTTGGCGCTAACAGCTGGACGCTGGTGCTGCGGGTGGTGTTGCCGCAATTGCTGGCGCGTTTATTGGTGTCGCTGCGGTTGATGCTGGGCGCGGCCTGGTTGTTCCTGATTTCGGCTGAGGCCATTTCCGCCACTGAAGGCCTGGGCTACCGCATCTTCTTGGTCCGTCGCTATATGGCGATGGATGTGATCCTGCCGTACGTGCTGTGGATAACCCTGCTGGCCTGGCTGATGGACTGGGGCCTGCGTGTGCTGCACCGGCGCTGTTTCCCTTGGTCGGAAGGAGCGCGCCCATGAGCTTTATCGAGATTCGTAATGTCTGGCAGCACTATGGCGATCAGGTGGTGTTGGAACGTCTCAACCTGAGTGTGGAAGAGGGACAGTTCTGCACCTTGGTCGGCGCCTCCGGCTGCGGTAAATCGACCTTTTTGCGCTTGTTACTGGGGCAGGAACGGCCGAGCAAAGGCACGCTGCTGTTGCAAGGCCAGTCGTTCCCCGCCGAGCCAGACGCCAGCCGTGGCGTGGTGTTCCAGCGTTATTCGGTGTTCCCGCACCTGAGTGTGCTGGATAACGTCAGCATCGGTTTGGAATTGCCCCGCTCAGCCTTCAGCGGCCGCCTGTGGGGCAACAGCAAACGTCGCGCCCGCGATGAGGCTGCGCAGATGCTGGAGAAGGTCGGCCTCGGCGCGTTTTTGCAGCGTTATCCCAGCCAGCTCTCCGGCGGCATGCAGCAACGTTTAGCGATTGCCCAGGCCTTGATCGCCCGGCCCCGTGTGTTGCTGCTGGATGAGCCCTTTGGCGCCCTCGATCCGGGTATCCGCAAAGACATGCATGCGCTGTTGCTGGAGCTGTGGCGCGACAGCGGCCTGACCGTATTTATGGTCACCCACGACCTGCCCGAAGGCTTCCATTTGGGCACCCGTTTGCTGGTGTTCGACAAGGTTCGTCACGACCCACAAGCGCCTCAGGCTTATGGCGCCCGTATTACCTATGACATCCCCCTGAATCACGACCGTTTACAGGCCCGCGCTGCACTTGCCGGGCTGCCGTCGCAGGTTCTGCAAGCCATTCAGCCACCCCCTGTGGAGATTGCCCCATGACCACCGAAGTTCTGACGCCATCCGCTGCGCTGTATGAAGAGTTAGTGCCCGGCGGCGGTCACACCTCGTTCATCCTCAAGCGCGGCCAGACCCTGCGCATCACGGATGTGCAAGGCAACGCCAATGTCAGCCTGATGCTGCTCAACGCCAACCAACCCAGTGAGCGCCTCAACCTGCCGGACACCCTCAAAGGCCAGCACACCGCGCGCCTAAGCACCGGCCACTGCCTGTACTCGGACATGGGCCGGGTGCTGGCGGCGATTACTGCCGACACCTGTGGCTGGCACGACAGCTTTGGCGGCGTGCTGAACGCGGCAGAAACCCGCGAGAAATATGGCCAGGGCCGCTATCAGGAACTGCGTAATGGCTTCTACCGCAACGGCACAGACAACCTGCTGGTGGAAATGGGCAAGTGGAACCTCGACCTGCAAGACCTGCTCATGGTGCTCAACCTCTTCAGCAAGGTCACGGTGGATGAGTCCGGCGCCTTCAGCTTTGTCCCCGGCAACGCTAAGCCCGGTGACTACATCGAGTTGCACGCGCCGATGGACAGTCTGGTGATCCTCACCGCCTTGCAGCACCCCATGGACCCGAACCCTGCCTACGCGCCGCGCCCGGTGCAACTGGCTGTGCGCGCCGAGCCGGAGGCTGATCTGGCCGTCAGCCGCAACCTGCGCCCGGAAAACGGTCGTGCCTTGCACAACACCGAACGCTTTTACCTGTAAGGAGCTGCCCCATGACCCTCACCAGTAGTGCGCTCAGCGCCGAAACCGCCCGGTTCAGTCACACCATTCCGGCCGGTGAGCCTTATCTGTTTGAAGTCAAAGCCGGACAAACCGTGCGTTTGCTTGATCTGGAAGGTAATCAGGCAATCGACACGCTGTTCTACAGCGCCAGCAATCCCCGTGAGCGCTACGACCCGCAGCGCACCCTGCGTCGCCAGAAAAACGCCTACTTATCCACCGGTAGCGTGCTGTATTCCAACCTGGGCCAGCCGCTGCTGACCATCGTTGCCGACACCTGTGGCCGGCACGACACCTTAGGCGGCGCTTGTGCGCAAGAGAGCAACACCGTGCGCTACGCCCACGACAAACGCCACAGTTGCCGCGACAACTTCCTCTGCGCTTGCCTGCATGACGGCCGCCTGAACAAGCGCGACATCGGCGCCAACATCAACTTCTTCATGAACGTGCCCGTCACCCCAGAAGGCGGCCTGACCTTCGAGGACGGCATCTCCGCGCCCGGTAAATACGTGGAGCTGAAGGCGCACCAAGACGTGGTCGTACTGATCTCCAATTGCCCACAACTGAACAACCCCTGTAACGGCTGGAACCCAACCCCGGCGCAGGTGCTGGTATGGGATTGAGGCGAACGCCTCGCAGCTTTTGATCTGGCGCTGACAGCGCGCTGCCCCGTGGACGACCACGGTGTGCTTTCACCTCGCGGGACGGCCCGCAACCGGGAAACACAGAGATGATCGACACCCTGCTTATCGCCAATCGCGGCGCCATCGCCTGCCGCGTGTTGCGCACCCTGCACTCAATGCAGATCAAAGGCGTCAGTGTGTACGCCGAAGCCGATGTCGCCAGCCTGCATGTGCAGCAGGCCGATCAGGCCATCAGCCTGGGCGAAGGCCCGGCAGCTCAGACCTATCTGGTTGTGGATAAGATTCTCGCCGCCGCCCGTGACAGCGGCGCCCAAGCGATCCATCCCGGCTATGGCTTTCTGTCTGAAAACGCCGCCTTTGCCGAAGCCTGCGAAGCCGCAGGGATTGCCTTTGTCGGCCCGACGCCTGAGCAGCTAAGGGTGTTCGGCCTCAAACACACCGCCCGCGCCCTGGCCAAACAACAAGGTGTCCCGCTGCTGGAAGGCACCGAACTGCTCGACGACCTTGCCGCAGCGCTGAACGCAGCAGAGCAGGTGGGCTACCCGGTGATGCTGAAAATCACCGCAGGCGGTGGCGGTATCGGCATGCGTGTGTGCCGCTCAGCTCAGGAGCTGAGCGAAGCCTTCGACACGGTGCGGCGTCTGGGCCAGAACAACTTCAGCGACGCCGGTGTGTTTATCGAGAAATACATCGAGCGTGCCCGCCACCTGGAAGTACAGGTGTTTGGTGACGGTGAGGGTGAGGTCATTGCCCTCGGCGTGCGCGATTGCTCAGTGCAGCGGCGCAACCAGAAGGTTTTGGAAGAAACCCCTGCACCGAACCTGCCAGACGGGATGGAAGAGGCGCTGTGTGCGGCGGCGATCAAGCTGGCCCGCGCCGTCAATTACCGCAGCGCAGGCACCGTGGAGTTTGTCTACGACACTCAGGGCGAACACTTTTACTTTCTTGAAGTGAACACCCGCTTGCAGGTTGAGCATGGCGTTACCGAGCAAGTCTGGGGTGTGGATTTGGTGCGCTGGATGGTCGAGCTGGCCGCTGGCACCTTGCCGCCGCTGAGCGAGCTGGCGGCGCAGGTGCAACCGCATGGCCATGCGATTCAAGCGCGGGTGTATGCGGAAGATCCGGGCCGGGACTTTCAGCCCAGCCCCGGCCTGCTCACCGCAGTGGCCTTTGCGCCTGCGGACGGCCAGCGCCTGCGTATCGACACATGGGTGGAAGCGGGGTGTGAAATCCCGCCGTACTTTGACCCGATGATTGCCAAGTTCATCAGCTGGGCTGACACCCGCGAGCAAGCCCGTCTGGCGCTGGATGCAGCGCTTAAAGACAGCCTGCTGTATGGCGTGGAAACCAACCAAGGCTACCTGCGGCAGATATTGGCGGATGCACCGTTCACCAGCGGCCAGCCTTGGACGCGCTGTTTGGAAGGATTGCACTACCGCGCCGCGACCTTTGAGGTGATCAGCGCGGGCACGCAAACCACTGTGCAGGATGTGCCCGGGCGTCTCGGCTACTGGGCCGTTGGTGTGCCGCCCTCCGGGCCAATGGATGACCGTGCGTTGCGTTTGGGCAACCGCTTGTTGGGCAATGCGCAGGACGCGGCGGGTTTAGAAATCACCATGAGCGGCCCGACCCTGCGCTTTAACACCGATGCGGTGGTGGCGGTGACCGGAGCGCCTATTCCGCTGCGTTTAAACGGCGAAGCGCAGCCGCTGAATACCGCACTGTTTGTCCCCGCTGGCAGCACCTTGACGCTCGGCACCATCGCATCAGCCGGTGCGCGCAGCTATCTGAGCATTCGCGGGGGTGTGCAAGTGCCGGATTATCTCGGCAGCAAAAGTACTTTTACCCTCGGTCAGTTTGGCGGCCATGGCGGTCGTGCTCTGCGTGCTGGTGATGTACTGCACTTGCTGGCGCTGGAGCAATCCGAAGCAGGCGCAACACTGCCTGTCGCGCTGCACACGGCATTACCTGCGGTACGCCAACTCAGGGTGATCTACGGCCCTCACGGCGCGCCGGAATACTTCAGCCCGGCCTATATCGACACCTTCTTCAGCACTGACTGGGAAGTGCACTTCAACTCCAGCCGCACCGGCGTGCGTTTGATTGGGCCTAAACCCGAGTGGGTGCGTGACAGCGGTGGTGAGGCGGGTCTGCATCCGTCCAATATCCACGACAACCCGTACGCCATTGGTGCGGTGGACTTTACCGGCGATATGCCGGTAATCCTTGGTCCGGACGGCCCTAGCCTTGGCGGCTTTGTCTGCCCGGTGACGGTGATCGAGGCTGATCTGTGGCAACTGGGTCAACTCAAAGCCGGGGATAAGGTGCGCTTTGTGCCTGTGGATATCTCTACAGCGCGCGCGCTGGCCGCGGCGCGGCTGGACGAGGTGGCTAATCTGGCTCCGGTCACTGTGGCTTGGCAGCCCGCTGAACGGCTATCGCCGGTTGTGCTGGATATTGGTCAGGACGACAGCCGTTTAGTCGCTCGCCTGTCGGGCGACACCCATCTGCTGTTGGAAATCGGCGCGCCGGAGCTGGATCTGGTCCTACGCTTCCGTGCCCATGCGCTGATGCAGGCACTGCAGGCCAAGGCACTGGCTGGGGTGATCGACCTGACGCCGGGCATCCGCTCGCTGCAAGTGCATTACCAGCCCCAGGTGCTGGCGCTGCAAGCGTTGCTGGCTGCCATTGCTGAGTTGTGGGACGACGTGTGCAGCGCAGCGGACTTAAGCGTGCCGTCGCGTATCGTTTATCTGCCGTTGTCATGGGACGACCCGGCCTGCCAGCTGGCGATCCAGAAGTACATGACCACCGTGCGTAAAGACGCGCCTTGGTGCCCGAGCAACCTGGAGTTTATCCGTCGCATCAACGACCTCAGCGACCTCGACGCGGTGCAGCGCACAGTGTTTGAGGCCCGCTATCTGGTCATGGGCTTGGGCGATGTTTACTTAGGTGCGCCGGTGGCCACGCCGCTGGACCCGCGTCACCGTTTGGTCACCACCAAATACAACCCGGCCCGCACTTGGACCGCTGAAAACTCAGTGGGCATCGGTGGCGCCTATATGTGCGTGTACGGCATGGAAGGGCCGGGCGGTTATCAGTTTGTCGGGCGCACCTTGCAGATGTGGAACCGCTACCGCGCAGTCGAAGCGTTTGCTGGCAAGCCGTGGCTGCTGCGCTTTTTTGATCAGATTCGCTTCTACCCGGTCAGCGCCGAGGAGTTGCTGCAGATTCGCCGCGACTTCCCACTGGGCCGGTATCCCCTGCAAATCGAAGACAGTCACCTCAATTTGGCTGAGTACCAAGCCTTTCTCAGCCGCGAGAGTGACGGCATCGAGGCCTTCCGCCAGCAGCAGCGGGCCGCCTTCGATGCTGAACGCCAACGCTGGATCGCCAACGGTCAGGCCAATTTCGACAGCGAAGAGGTGGCCGCCGACCAAGGTGATGAAGCGCCACTGGCTGCCGGACAGCACGCCATCGAAAGCCATATCGCCGGCAACCTCTGGCAGGTGCAGGTGGAAGTGGGTCAGGCCGTTAACGCCGGAGAGGCGCTGGTGATTCTGGAGTCGATGAAGATGGAAATCGCCGTGGATGCGCCCTTTGCCGGGGTGGTTCGTGAGATACGGGTACAACCCGGTTCGCCGGTGCGTGCCGGGCAGTGTGTTGTTGTGATTGAAGAGCTTGAGGAGGCTGGCCATGCTGCATAAATACGATCTTCGTCTGAGTGCCTTGGCGGCGAGCTACGCCTCGGGCGCGTTCACCCCACGTCAGTTGCTCAGCCAATTACGCGAGCAGGCTCTGGCGCTTAATCCCGAATTCAATCTGTTTATCCATGTTCTCAGCGACGCTGAGCTGGAGCCTTATCTGGCTGCGCTTGAAGGTCGTGACCCGGCTGATCTGCCGCTGTACGGCGTGCCCTTTGCGATCAAGGACAACATCGACCTGGCTGGGATTCCCACTACCGCTGCCTGCCCAGCCTTTGCCTATGTGCCGCAGCAGAGTGCAACGTTGGTTGAACAGTTGATTGCCCTAGGTGCGGTGCCGGTTGGTAAGACCAATCTCGATCAATTCGCCACTGGCCTTAACGGCACCCGCTCGCCCTATGGCGCCTGCCGCAACAGCGTGCACCCGGATTATCCGTCCGGCGGCTCCAGCGCGGGTTCGTCGCTGGCGGTCGCGCTGGGGGTGGCCAGCTTTGCCTTGGGCACGGACACCGCTGGCAGCGGGCGAGTACCGGCGGCGCTTAACAATCTGGTTGGGCTCAAGGCAAGCAAGGGCTTGTTATCCACAGCTGGCGTAGTGCCTGCCTGTCGCACTTTGGATTGCACCACCTTCTTTACTGCCACCGCCGCTGAAGCCAGCCATTTGCTGGCGCTGACGGCACGGCTTGATCCGCGAGATGCATACAGCCGCGCCAACCCGCAGTGGAACGACGCCAGCGCGTTCGGTCGACCCCATGCGGGCTTTCGCTTTGGCGTGCCGCGCCAGCTGGAGTTTTTTGGCTGCACAGAAAGCCCGGCGCTGTTTGCCCAGGCTGTGGATTATTTGCGTGAGTTGGGCGGTGAGCCGGTGGAGATCGACTTTGCGCCATTCCTTGAAGCCGCCCGCCTGCTCTATGAGGGCCCGTGGGTGGCGGAGCGCTACAGCGTGGCGGGTGAGTTGATCGAGCAGCAGCCCGACGCAGTATTGCCAGTGATTCAAGAGGTACTGCGTAAAGCGCCGGGGGCGACAGCGGTCGAGGCCTTCCGCGCTCAGTACCGTTTGCAGGCGCTAAAAGCCATATGCGATCAGCTAATGGCTGAGCTGGACTGCGTGTTGACCCCGGCCTATCCGCGCCCGGTGACGCTGGCTGAGCTGGCGGCGGAACCGGTTAAGCGCAATGCCGATCTGGGCTGGTACACCAATTTTATGAACCTGCTGGATTACGCTGCCGTGGCCGTGCCCAGCGCCTTTATGGGCAACGGCCTGCCGTGGGGTGTGACCCTGTTTGGGCGGGCCTTTACTGATCAGTGGCTACTCGGCCTGGCCGACGCCCTGCAACGCCTGCATGGTTTGCCACTGGCCGGTGAGCGGCAGTTCAACAGCCCGGCCCCACTCAATCTGGCCCGTAATGACCGCGCCCGTGTGGTGGTGTGCGGGGCTCATTTGGATGGTTTGGTGCTGAACTGGCAATTGCGCAATCGCGGTGCGCGTTTGTTGCGCAAAACCACCACTGCAGCGGCATACCGTCTGTATGCCTTGGCCGGTGGTCCGCCGCAGCGTCCCGGTTTGCAGCGTGTGGCAGCGGATGGTGTGGCGATTGAGGTGGAAGTATGGGAGTTGCCTTCGGCTGAATTAGGCTCGTTCCTAACCGGCATTCCGGCGCCGCTAGGCCTCGGCAAAGTGGAGCTGGCCGATGGCAGTTGGGAAACCAGCTTTATCTGCGAAAGCTACGCACTGAAAAGCGCGGAAGACATCAGCCGGTACGGTGGCTGGCGGGCCTATCTGGCACGATAAGCCGCCACCGCTGCTGTGGATAACCGCAAGGCACGGTTATCCACAGCACGCCGAGTGTTTGGCTAGCCTCTTAAGGCAGTTTGGCGATTACTTTGATCTCAAAGTCGAAGCCATACAGCCAGGTCACGCCCACAGCGGTCAGGGTCGGGTGCGGCGCCTGGCCCCAATATTCCGGCACGATCTGCCAGATGCGTTCGAATGTGGCCTGTGGATCGACCATAAATACCGTTACGTCGACCACATCATCAAAGCTGCAACCGGCCTCCTTGAGGATTGCATTGAGGTTGTCGAAGGCGCGACGGACTTGATCTTCAAGATTCGGCTCGGGTGAACCATCCTCACGGCTGCCCACCTGACCTGAGACAAACACAAAGCCGTTGCTACGAATCGCCGGTGAGTAGCGGTTGCGCTCGTACAACGCTTGCCGGCCTGCTGGGAACACCACATCACGTACTGTCATCACGATCTCCATCTGGGCCTGTCGGCCCGTTGATTGCGCGTTATTTGCGATGGAGAAACTGTAGAAACCCACGTCTTGTGGATAAACCAGCAACTTTGTTCATAACTGTTTGTAGAATCCAAACAATCAACCCGATCTGGAACGGACCATGGACCGCTTCGACGCAATGCAGGCCTTCGCCCGCGTGGTGGAAACCGGCAGCTTCACCAAGGCCGCCGAGAGCTTGCACATGAGCAAGACCAGCGTGACCCAGCTGGTGCAGCAACTGGAGGCGCGGCTGCGGGTGCGCTTGCTCAACCGCACCACACGCAAGGTCAACGTCACCGCTGATGGTGCGGCGTATTACGAGCGGGTGATCCGCCTGCTGGATGATCTGGACGACGCCGAAACCAGCCTGTCCTACGCGGCTACCCAGCCTCGTGGACGCCTGCGTATTGATGTGCCCAGTCCGCTGGCGCGGCTGGTGCTGATCCCGGCGCTGCCTGAGTTTTATGCACGCTACCCGGATATTCAGCTGGACATGGGTGTTAGCGACCGGGTTGTCGACATCATCAGCGAGAACGTCGACTGCGTGATCCGCGGCGGCGAAATCCGCGAGCAGTCCATGGTGGCTCGGCAGGTGGGGAGTTTGCAGCTCGGTGTGTATGCAGCACCTGCCTATCTGCAACGCAGCGGCATCCCGGCGCATCCCGGCGAGGTGGAACACGGCTCGCATCGGGTGGTGAATTTTGTCAGCTCGCGCACGCGCCAACCGATGTTTTACCGCCTCAGTCGCGCGGGTGAGCAGCTCAGCCTGCAAGGCCGCCAGGCGCTGACGGTGGATGACGGCAACGCCTATATCGCTGCCTGTGTGGCCGGTTTGGGCATCGCCGCGCTGCCGGACTATATGGCCCGCTCACATCTGGATAATGGCGAGCTGGTGCAGCTGTTTACGGACTGGTCGCTGGAGCCGATGCCACTGTATTTGGCTTACCCACCGAATCGCCATGTCAGCGCCAAGTTACGTGTATTTATTGACTGGGTGGTGGCGCTTTTATCAGCTCGGCAGGGATTTGGTTTGGGTTAGGCGTGAGCCGCTCCAACTGCGGGCACGCCCAATCCACAAAGGCTTTGACCCGTGGCGACAGTTGTAGGGAGTGTGGGTAAACCAGCTGGATCGGTAAGTCCTCCGGCTCAAACGCCTGCAGGACTCGGATCAGTCGGCCATCTGCCAGTTCATCCGCGACCTGATAGTGCATCAGCCGGGCAATGCCCAAACCCTGCACGCAAGCCAAGCTGGCGGCGCGTACTTGTGAGCACACCAGTCTTGGGGTGATCTCTTGCGCCCATTCCTGCTCATCATCGCGGAAGTACCACTGCCGGCCTTGGGCGCTGGTGCTGATGCAATGGTGTTCCCGCAGCTCTGATGGATGCTCAATGGCTGGGGCGCTGCGCAAGTAGTCCGGGCTGGCGCAAGTAACCAGACGGGTGCGGCTAACTTGCCTCGCCACCAGCCCGGAGTCCGGAAGGTGGCCGATGCGCAGGGCCAGATCGAGGCGCTCATCCAGCAGCGGCATGATCTGATCATTCAAGTTCAGCTCAATCCGCATAGCTGGGTGTTCTTTCAGGAAGCTGTTCACCAGCGGCGCGACATGGCGAGAGCCGAACTCCACCGGCGCAGTGATCCGCAACTGGCCGCGTACGCTACCGTCGTGGCCCGCCAGACGATGCTCCATCTCATCAAAGTCAGCCAGCATGCGCCGCCCCCAGGCTAGGTACTCCTTGCCCTCGTCGGTTAGGGCCATGCTGCGGGTTGTGCGATTGAGCAAACGCACGCCCAGGTACTTTTCCAGTGCTGCCAGCGAGCGCACCAGCGAGGCCAGTGATTGGCCGCTGGCATCGGCAGCGGCGCTGAGGCTGCCGCTGTCAACGATGCGGACGAAATTGGCGATTGCTTTGAGCCGGTCCATAGTCCACTTCCGGATTAGTGCGATTGGCGCACAGGTGATGTCAGCTTAGGGGTATAGGTGAAACGTGCGTGGGCCGTGACACTGGCCAAACAGACATTCCACCGGAGATCGCCAACATGAGCGCCCTGCAAAACCCCGCCAGGATCTTTGCATACGACCATATCGGGATTCGCGTCAGCGACAAACAGCGGGCACTGGATTTTTATCAGGCCCTCGGTTTTGTCGAAAGCGCAAATTTCCCCCTGTACGAGGCCAACGAGATGCTCACCCCAGATGGGGTGCGAATCAACCTGATCTTCAACGGCACGCGTATGCCCGATGCCCACAATCCGTTGCTGGACGCACCGGTCAAGCTGCCGGGCATCACCCATCCTGCGTTCGTGGTCGATGATCTTCAGGCGCTGCAGACGTGGCTGGGCGAGCAGGGCATCCGCATCACCGAAGGCCCGCATCCGATAGGCCCCAGGCGCATTGCCCTGTTTATACGCGACCCCGATGGAAATGTTCTGGAGTTCAACCAACTCATCAACGGAGAACACCCATGAAACTGTACGACCTGGAACCTTCCGGTAACTGCTACAAAGTCCGTCTGTTTGCCGCGCTGGCCAATATCAAGCTTGAGATTGTGCCGGTGGATTTTCTCGGTGGTGAACATAAGCGGGCACCGCTGTTGGATCTGAATCCGCTGGCGCAACTGCCGATTCTGGTGGATGGCAAGCAGGTGATTTATGACTCGCACGCCATTCTGGTGTACCTGGCTGGTGCCCATGGCGGGCTGGCCTGGTGGCCGGCGCATCCGTTTGGCCAAGCCGAGATTGTTAAGTGGCTGTCCTTTTCCGCCAACGAAATTCAGCACAGCGTCTGCGCTGCGCGTTTGGTGCAGAAGTTTGGTTATGCCCTTGATTACGATGCGGCGGTGGAAAAGTCTCCACGCGTGCTGTCTGTCCTTGATCAGCACCTGAAAGCCAACGAGTGGCTCGCCATCGGCCGTCCTTCGATTGCCGATTGCGCGGTCTATCCCTATGTCGTACTGGCCCATGAAGGTGGTGTGGATATCTCGGGCTACCCGCACATCGCTCAGTGGATAAACCGTATCGAAGCTTTACCGGGCTATTTGCCTAAGCCCTGAGTCGGGCGATTTAGCTGGCCCACGAACGCCGCCACGTTCGCTGGCTGGGTCTGCTAGGCTGCTGTTTCTTCACGGATAACCAGCCTTTGCTATGCACCAACAGCTACTCGCCATTCTTGCCGCCGACCCGATGCGTATGGCCGTTCTACGCCAGGTAAAAGCGTTGGGCCTACCGGATTGCTGGGTGGCGGCCGGGTGTGTACGCAATGCGGTCTGGGATCAATTGCACCAGTTGCCCATCAGCACGCCACTGGCGGATATCGACGTGATTTGGTTCGACCCTGATCAGGCCAGTGCCGAAGTCGATGCCCGGTTTGAACAGGCGTTGCAGCAGATGGACAGCCGCCACAACTGGTCGGTGAAGAATCAGGCCCGCATGCACCTAGGCAATGCTGATCAGCCCTATACCAGCTCCACCGACGCCATGTGCTACTGGCCGGAAACTGCCACGGCTGTTGCGGTACGTTTGGGCGTGGATGAGCAGATCGAAATAGCAGCGCCTTACGGCCTGGGCGACCTGTTTAACCTGATCGTCCGCCCAACCGCGAAATTCGCCGCAGAAAAGCAGCCGATTTATACACAGCGCCAGCGTTCCAAGAACTGGGCGGCGATATGGCCGCAGCTGCGCTTTGCTGAGGGCTGATCATCTGGGTTGGTTAAACGACATAATAAACAGTTCACAATTCCTCATGATCGTGAGGATTATCGCGTGTTTTCGACGAATTACATTTAAATCCTCACGATCATGAGGATTATTTGATAAATACGGGTTTTTCGCTAAAATCCTCACAGTCATGCGGATTTTTATCCGCCAAGCTCCTGTGAGGCGTCCGAATGAAGTTCGAAATAGATTCAGCAGAGCAAATGGGCATGCTCATCCGCGCTAGCCGTAAAGCCATGCAGCTCCGCCAGGATGATGCAGCGGGCGTCCTGGGTGTATCAGAGAATTTCCTTGGCAAGGTTGAGCGAGGCGGGGAAACCGTCCAGTGGGGCAAGCTGCTTCAGGTTATGCAGGGTCTTGGCCTCACCGTTAGCGTCGAGGCACCTGCGATCTTGGCGGATGAAATTCGTGACGTTCTGGCACAGAGCAGCAATAGGAAAACCGCTAAAACGCGCAGGAGCGCTGAGTGATGGAGCGCTTATTGAATGTCTGGATCAATCAGTCACTGGTTGGTGTTCTGCGTGAAAACAATGGACTCTGGGCATTCGGCTACAGCGCGCAGTGGTTGAGAGGCGCCTCGGCCTATCCGCTATGCCCGCTATTGCCATTACAGGAAGAAGAGCATCTGGATGGAGCCAGCATCCGTCCTGTGCAGTGGTATTTCGACAACCTGCTGCCCGAGGAAGGGCAACGGCGGCTGATTGCTGAGGC
This sequence comes from Pseudomonas mendocina, assembly GCA_037482215.1. NCBI lineage: Bacteria > Pseudomonadati > Pseudomonadota > Gammaproteobacteria > Pseudomonadales > Pseudomonadaceae > Ectopseudomonas > Ectopseudomonas mendocina. The sequence continues at coordinate 4,705,570 of CP148074.1, read as the reverse complement.
AGCAGGTTCTACCGTCGAGGATGCGTTTGCTTTATTGCAGCATTTTGGTGCTGAGTCAGCGGGCTCGCTGACCCTCCTGCCTCCAGAGCAGACTCCGCCACCCGGGCAGGTTCTGGAGCTGCCTGCCAGTGTACTGTCAGAGCGAATCAAGGCGATGCCTAAGGTGGCGTTGGCACAGCAGTCGGCTAAGAAAATGTCGTTGGCCGGGGCGCAGCACAAAGTCGCTGTCATATACCGGGATGGCCAACTGTTTGAGCCGCTGGGGAATGAGCCTTCGACTCACATTCTTAAGCCAGATCATCCTGATGGAGCGTGGGCACACTCAGTGATTAATGAGTGGTTTGTGATGACTTTGGCCAAGCGGGTCGGGCTGCCAGTGCCCGATGTGCATCGCTTGTATGTGCCTCAGCCGGTTTATCTGATTGAACGCTTTGATCGCCAGCTCACGGCAGAGGGTTGGAGCCGTCTCCACTGCATCGATGCCTGTCAGTTGGACGGATTGGCTGCGACGTTTAAGTACAGCGCCGGTAGTGTCGAGAAAATCTCAGCGTTGGCTGATCAGTGCCGTCCCACTGTTGTTGCCAGGCTGCGCTTGTTTCAATGGCTGATTTTTAATGTCTTGGTGGGAAATGAGGACGCTCACCTCAAGAACCTCAGCTTTCTGTTGAGTGGTAAGGACGTAAGCCTGTCGCCGTTCTATGACCTGCTGTGCACAGCGGTCTACGGCACCCGCGCATTTGACCAGAATAAGTGGCCCGAGCAGGCTGAGATGGCCTGGCCAGTTCTGGGCGTTAAACACCTAAGCCAGATCGGCGTAGCGTTGCTGGTAGAGGCTGCCGAGGTAATGGGCATCAAGCCTGCAACAGCCAGAGAACACATCCGCAAACTGGTGGATGCGGTGAGTGTGAAGGCTGAACAGTTATTGGATGCAGTGGTGCAAAACAATGCCCAATTGCGTGAAGGCAGGCCGGAGCTGGCGAGTACGCTTGCGGGTGAGGTACGTCTTTTAAGGAGTATTAACGCCATTGTGATCAGGGAAATGACGGCACATTTGCGCATAGGCCTTTAGCGTAAATCACTGCTGTTAAAAGCAGGCGCCCGTACTGAGCTCGGGCGCCACTCCCTGCTTACTCTTCCAGCGCAGCCAGCACCGTGCGCAACCGCTCTACTGTCGCCGCGCTACAGCTTTGCATCGGTTCACGCAGCTCCGGGGTGATCAGCCCTTGCAGCGCTAACGCGGCTTTGACTGCAGCGGGGTTGGGCTCGGCAAAGGCGGCCTGCATCCACGGCATCAGGCGGTAGAAGGTATGCCGGGCAGCACCCAGTTGCCCACTTTCGACCTGCTGCTGCATCTGCACATAAAGGTCGGCGCGGATATGCGCGCTGGCGGAGATGGCGCCGTGGCCGCCCAGGCACAGGTTGTTGAAGATGTACAGGTCTTCCCCGGCGAGCACTTCGACATCGCCATCGGCAATGAGCGTCATCGTCGTTTCCGCATCGCCGCCACAATCTTTGATCGCTTTGATATTCGGGTGGCGGACGATGCGGCGCAGGGTTTCGCGCTCAATGCGGACGCCGGTGCGGTAAGGAATGTCGTAGACCACCAGCGGCACGCTGGCCGCGTCAGCGACGGTGTTGAAGAAGGCTTCGATGCTTTGTTGAGAGGGACGGATGTAATAGGGCGCAGGTGTCAGCAGTCCGGCAATCGGGCGCTGTTGAATCTCCTGCTGGAAGGCCAGCAGTTCGCGCAGGTTATTGCCCGCTAGCCCCATGATCACCTGTTGTCCCGGTACCTGCTGCAATACTGCATCCAGCACAGCCAGTTGCTCGGCGTGGCTCAGTGCGGCGGCTTCGCCGGTAGTTCCACACACCACGAAACCGGCAACGCCTTCGGCGGCCAGCTTGTTGACCAGATTGCGCAGGGCCGGGAAGTCGATTTCACCTGAGCGAAACGGTGTGGCCAACGCCACCCAAATACCACGAAAAGACATGCAAGTACTCCTGTTACTGACCGTCAGGTCGCCATCAGAAGGGAGTGAACTTGAAAGAGAAGGTCGGTAAACCCAGCGCCATCTGTCCAGTCAGCCCATCTGACGGGACAGTGCCCCGGTCAAATGAGCGACTGTTTCTTGGATTTCTTGGCAACGACGACGCACGCGCAAACCTGGGCAAAGAAGCCCGGCTGTGCTGGCGAGTGGTCGTGGGTGTGGAGCATGGGATGTCCGTTGCGCAAGTCGTGCGGCAGATAGTGCGCAGCGTGTGGCTGACTGTCAACCGGGTTTTCTAAGACATTCGCGAGCAAATCTGATCAATGACAGACGATCTTCGGCGATTTTTGCTGATCATACGGTATGACCGTGTAAAATCCCGCGCCCCAAAAAGCAGGAGATAACACGTTGGCAATTCACTACTCCGCAAACCAAGAGGGTGTTGCATGCGGTCGCTCAGGAGCGAGCCTTGAGATGACGCAGGTTGAGGCTGAGGTTTCGTGCAAGCTGTGCCTCCGTTCCCTTGAGAAGAAGGCCGTTGAGCCGGTGCGTAAGACCCCGAGCTTGGCTGATCTGAGAGCGGCAGCCAAAGCCGAGAAAGCCGCAGCTGCTGAGGCCGCTGCCGCTGTTGAAGCGAAGCCGAGCCGCACTACGCCGGTGGAAAAAGTCGCTGCTGATAAGGCCGCAAGTACACCGAGCAAAAAATCTGCCCGTGCTGAATGGCAGGCGCGTCTGGCTCAATTGCCGGGGCGTAATCGTTTGCCTCGGGGCGCTTCGCGTCAGTCGTTTATCTGATGCTTACGTGGAGTGCTCTAGCGGCGCTCTGCTGATTTATCCACAGCCGGTCCGGCTTTCACACAGCGCCGGCCTGTGGATAAGCAAACTCATGGATGCTTATCTGCGCTTGAATGTGAGTTCAGCCCACGCTGTTGCAAATCATGGTTTGCATCAGGATTGTCGGGTCACTGTCCAGCGGCTCCCACTCGTCGATGAAGGCGAATCCCTGTTTCTGATAGAAACCTACCGCCCGGTGATTGTCGGGTGAGACCTCCAGATAAACCCGCTTGTGCTGCTTCTGGATCGCATCGCGCGTAACTGACTCAACTAACCGGGCGGCCACGTCGGAGCCTCGTCGTTGCGGCTCAACCCACATGGCGATCAATGTGTAGCGATCTGCTGCGCTGATGAGGCTTCCCACCAAGCCGACAGCCTCGTCGTCTTCTACCGCTAGCCAGAACCTTCTGTGAGCTGTTGCGGTTGCGAGGGCTTGCCACTGTTCATCGCTCAGGTTTGAGGCGCTCTGATAGGTCACGGCAAATGCGTTTGGGCTGTCTTTAAGCGCGTTGAGGCGTACAGCTTTAAGTAGGCGCCAGTCCGTGGTGCGTGCGGGTCGTATGTCCATGCTCAAGCGTGTCGTAGGCAAATGCCAAGCGTACTGGCCCCGCGAACGGGGATGACATTTAAATCGGTCGAACGGTAGGTGGCCCGCTGCTATCTTGTTTGCCCATAGGATGCACCGTCCAAGGAACCGGAGCCTGCACATGCCTGAGTTGTTCCAACGCCACCGCGTCATCATCCTGACCCTGCTTATCGTGCTGGGGCTGATCATCAGCATGTGGCTGGCCGGGCGCTATGCCGAGCAGCGCGCTTGGCAGGAGCGTAGTCAGGAGGCGCAAGGGCAGCTGCAGCTCTACAGCCAGTCAATTCACACCCTGTTGGACCGTTATCGCGCCTTGCCTAAGGTGCTGGCGCTGGACAGTGATATCCGCACGTTGCTGCGCTCAAAGGATGATCCGATTCTGCTGGACACCCTCAACAAGCGCCTAGAGCAGCTCAACGCTGTGGCCGGTTCGAGTGTGTTGTACCTGCTCGACACGCAAGGCAAGGCATTGGTGGCCAGTAACTGGCGGGACTGGAGCAGTTTTGTCGGTAACCGCTATGCCTTTCGCCCGTATTTCCAGAATGCGCTGCGCGAAGGTCACGGCCAGTACTTCGCCGTGGGGGTAACTACCGGGATTCCCGGTTATTTCTTAGCCCATGCGGTGCAGGACTTGGACGGAACCGTGCTGGGCGTAGTGGTGGTCAAGCTGGAGCTGGAGGAGTTGCAGCGCGAATGGGTCAGCCAGCCGGGCGTGCTTATGATCAGCGACAGCTACGGCGTGGCGATTCTCAGTAACCGCCCGGCCTGGCGCTTCCGCATGCTCAAAAGTCTGAGTGAGCAAGACCGAGACGAGTTGGTTGGGGTGCGCAAATACGCTGAGCAGGCCTTGCAGCCCTTATCGAGCCACGTACTGCGCACCATTACGCCTACCAGCCAGTGGCGCCGAGTCACGGGCCCGGATGGTGTGCAGGACTACCTCTGGCAGCAGCAAGACCTGGGTGATGAGGGCTGGACCCTGCATTTACTGAGCGAGCCAGGCAATCTGCTGAATACCGTACGCAGTTATCGGCTGGCCGCAGGCGGGACATGGATGACGCTGGCATTCCTGCTGCTGTATCTGGCCCAGCGCCGCAAAAATCAGCGTTTGCAGGCGGGCATCCGTGAACGTCTGGAGCAGGAGGTGGCGCTGCGTACACAGGAACTGCGTGAAGCACAGGACGGGTTGGTACATGCCGCAAAAATGGCCGCGCTGGGGCAGATGTCCGCCGCCATGGCCCATGAAATCAACCAACCGCTGACGGCCATGCGTATGCAGCTAGGCAGCCTCCATCTGCTGCTTCAGTCCGGAAGGCAAGATGAGGTAGAGCAGGGCCTCAAACGCATCGAAGAGCTGCTGCAACGCATAGCGGGCTTGACCGGCCACCTGAAAACCTTTTCCCGTAAAACCCCGGCTGGCCAGACTGAGGTGTTAATGCTGGTGGATGTGCTGGAGCAGGCCCTGCAACTGCTGGCGCCGCGTCTGCGCAGTGAACACGTTCACGTACATCGTGAAATCGACAACAACGTGCGTGTGCGAGGCGATGCGATTCGCTTGGAGCATGTGCTGGTCAACCTGCTCAACAATGCCTTAGACGCCATGGCGGATGTGGATAAGCCTCAGCTGTGGATAACCCTTCAGGTTGTCGGTGGGCAGGCGCGCTTGAGCATTGCCGATAACGGCGGCGGGCTGGATGCCCAAGCGCTGGCCCATGTATTTGAACCGTTCTTCACCACCAAACCGGTGGGGGCAGGACTGGGGCTCGGCTTGGCAGTGTCTTACGGCATCATGCGCGAGCTGGGTGGCAACCTGAATGCGGCTAATGGTGAACAGGGCGCAGTGTTTACACTGAGCTTGGCGCAAGCAGAATAAGCCGCGCGGCAGCAAAAGCTGTCGCGCCGCAACAAGGAGGTATTCATGCACACACAGGTCATCGTGGTTGATGACGAAGCGGCCATCCGCGACACCGTCCGGCAATGGCTGGAGCTGTCCGGTTTTACCGTGCAGACCTGCGCGAGTGCGCAGCAGGCGCTGGCGCTGATTGATCAGGACTATCCCGGCATTCTGATCAGCGATGTGCGCATGCCTGGCGTCGATGGCCTGCAACTGCTGGATGATGTGTTGCAGCGAGACCGTGATTTGCCGGTCATCCTCATCACCGGTCATGGCGATGTGCCGATGGCGGTGCAGGCGCTGCAGCATGGGGCCTACGACTTTATCGAGAAGCCGTTTCCGCCGGAACGTTTGCTCGACAGCGTGCGTCGCGCGCTGGATAAGCGTCGTCTGGTCTGCGAGAACCGCCAGCTGCGCCAGCAGGTCGGTCAGAAAAACAGTATCGAAGCGCATCTGCTCGGCATATCAAAGCCTATGCAGCATTTGCGTCGGCAAGTGCTGGAGCTGGCTGCAACTTCGGTCAATGTGCTGCTGCAAGGCGAAACCGGCTGCGGCAAAGAACTGGTCGCCCGCTGCCTGCACGACTTCAGCCCGCGTGCGGGCAAAGCGTTTGTGGCCCTTAACTGCGCGGCAATCCCCGAGCAGCTATTTGAAAGCGAATTGTTTGGCCATGAGAGCGGTGCTTTTACCGGTGCGCAGGGGCGGCGTATTGGCCGTATCGAACACGCTGACGGCGGCACCCTGTTTCTGGATGAAGTGGAAAGCCTGCCGCTGCCACAGCAGGCCAAACTGCTGCGTGTGTTGCAGGAGCAGTCGCTGGAGCGCCTTGGTTCAAACCGCAGTATCAACGTAGATTTGCGCGTGGTTTGCGCAGCCAAGCCAGACCTGCTGGAAGAGGTGAAAGCCGGGCGCTTCCGTGAGGATTTGTACTATCGCCTGAACGTCGCCAGCCTGCGCTTGCCGACCCTGCGTGAACGGCGTGAAGACATCCCGCTGCTGTTTGAGCATTTTGTGCAGATCGCCGCTAAGCGCCATGGCCGCGAAGTAGCTGCCTCAACGCCGGGGGAATGGACCAAGCTACAAGGCCACGACTGGCCCGGTAACGTCCGCGAACTGATCAACGCCGCCGAACGCCACGCCCTTGGCCTGAGCAGCCGTGAAGTCGCCAGCAGCAACGGACTGTCCCTGAGCGAGCAAATGGAAAACTTCGAAGCCCAATGCCTGCACCAAGCGTTGCAACAGGCCCAGGGCAACATCGCTGAAGTCATGGAACGCCTGCAGATTCCCCGCCGCACCCTTAACGAAAAGATGCAGCGCCATGGCCTGCAGCGCAGCCATTACCTGCCAGCCGGTGCCGCTGACGAGGGTGAGTAAAACCGTGGGTGCGCAGTGGTGGATGGCTTCGTCCATCCACCCTACGGGTTTTGTGGGGGCGGGTAGGGTGGATAACGCTCTTTTTATCCACCAAGCGATGGTTCGTTTTAGGTGGTCTTTCAGATGGTTTGATCGGCGGAATCTTGCCGATTGGTCTGTTTATCAACAGCAAAAATCCGCTCAATAGCCGTCTTAATATTCCCGGCGGCCCCGTAATATGGGGCTTTCAGTCTCTGGCATGGCTTCTGCTATGACCTTGGTGCTAGGCCCTCGATGGCCAGCGCGTGAACAGATAAGAAAGACAAGAGCTGACACGATTGCATGGGTGCGACTGCACCTGTCTCCTGCTTCTTTCCCGCCGCTGTTCTGCCAGTTTCGCTGGCTGCCGCTGACCGGCGTTGTGCCCGTAATCAGGATGCATATAGCCATAACAATGACGGAGAAACTCCATGCGCATGACCAAGCGTTTAAGCCTGTTCGCTGCTGCGGCCGCACTGACTGCCAGCACCGCAGTATTGGCCGCCCCGACCTTTATCAATGTCCTTACCGGCGGCACCAGCGGGGTGTATTACCCGATCGGTGTGGCCCTGTCACAGCTGTACAGCAACGGTATTGAAGGGTCTAAAACGTCGGTGCAGGCCACCAAGGCCTCTGTGGAAAACCTCAACCTGCTGCAAGCAGGCCGTGGTGAGTTGGCGTTTGCGCTGGGAGATTCGGTGGATGACGCGTGGAAGGGCATCCCTGACGCAGGCTTTAAGACGCCGCTGAACAAGCTGCGGGCCATCGCCGCGACTTACCCGAACTACATCCAGATCGTTGCCAGCAAAGAGTCCGGGATCAAAACCCTGGCTGACCTCAAAGGTAAGCGCATCTCCGTGGGCGCGCCGAAGTCCGGCACTGAGCTGAATGCCCGCGCTATCTTCAAGGCCGCTGGCCTGAGCTATGAAGACATGGGCCGTGTGGAGTTTATGCCGTATGCCGAGTCGGTCGAGCTGATCAAAAACCGTCAGCTGGACGCCACCCTGCAATCGTCCGGTTTGGGTATGGCGGCGATTCGCGATTTGGCGTCCATGGTGCCAATCACCTTTGTCGCTATTCCTGAAGAAGTGGTCACCAAGATCGGCAGTCCGGCGTATCAATCCAAAATCATTCCGGCGGGCACTTACGACGGTCAGGAGGAAGACGTACCGACTGCTGCTATCACCAACCTGCTGGTGACCCATTCCGGCGTATCCGACGACGTGGTCTATCAGATGACCAAACTGATGTTTGAGAACCTGCCACGTCTGGCCAACTCTCACTCGGCGGCCAAGGACATTGCCCTGGAAAACGCTGCCAAGAACCTGCCGATCCCGCTGCACCCCGGTGCTGAGCGCTTCTACAAAGAAGCGGGCGCTCTGTAATTCTGCCGGTATGGCGCAGGCTTTCGGGCGTGCGCCTTTTGCTCATTGAGCGATGTGTGTAGCAAGGGTGTAGACACCATGAGTGAAGATAAAGGCTTGCATGCCAGCCCGGCCGAGTGGCCGAAGGCGTTGTTTGTTGTTGCGTTGCTGTTTTCCATTTACCAGATCGTCACCGCCGCGTTTCACCCGGTTTCCAGTCAGGTGCTGCGGGCCGGGCACGTTGGTTTTCTGCTGTTGATGGTGTACCTCTGCTATCCGGCTAAAGGCTCAGATCGGCCGTGGCAGCCGCTGGCTTGGGTGCTGGGTTTAGCGGGTATGGCCACGGCGTTTTATCAGTGGTACTTCGAGGCCGATCTGGTGCAGCGCTCGGGTGACCTGACGCAGATGGACCTGATTGTTGGCATCACCCTGACGGTGCTGGTGTTCGAGGCGGCGCGGCGGGTGATGGGCATTGCCTTACCGCTGATCTGCGCGCTGTTTCTGGCGTACGGGCTATTCGGTGAATACCTGCCGGGTGATCTGGCCCATCGCGGTTATGGTTTTGATCAGATCGTCAATCAGCTGGCCTTCGGTACGGAAGGCTTCTATGGCACGCCGACTTACGTATCGGCCACCTACATCTTCCTGTTCATCCTGTTCGGTGCTTTTTTGGAACAGGCGGGAATGATCAAGCTGTTCACTGACTTTGCCATGGGGTTGTTCGGCCACAAACTCGGCGGACCGGCCAAGGTCTCGGTGGTGTCGTCGGCGCTGATGGGCACCATCACCGGTTCCGGTGTGGCTAACGTGGTCACCACCGGCCAGTTCACCATTCCGCTGATGAAGCGCTTCGGCTATCGCCCGGCCTTCGCCGGTGCGGTGGAAGCGACGGCGAGTATGGGCAGCCAGATCATGCCGCCGGTGATGGGTGCGGTGGCATTCATCATGGCGGAAACCATCAACGTGCCGTACGTGGAAGTGGCCAAGGCCGCGCTGATCCCGGCGCTGCTGTACTTCGGTGCGGTGTTCTGGATGGTCCATCTGGAGGCCAAGAGCAACGACCTCAAAGGTCTGCCGAAAGAGCAGTGCCCGAGCGCCTGGGCGGCGGTGAAAGAGCGTTGGTATCTGCTGATCCCGCTGCTGGTGCTGGTGTACCTGCTGTTCTCCGGGCGTACGCCGATGTTCTCCGGGACCGTGGGTCTGGCGCTGACGGCTATCGTGATTCTTGGTTCGGCGATCATCCTGCAGGTGTCGTCGACGTGGCTGCGGATGATCTTCTGGATTCTGCTCGGCGTGGTCTGCGCGGCGTTCTTCCAGCTGGGCATTGGCGTGGTATTCGGCGTGATTGCCGCGTTGGTTGTGGCGTGCTGGTTTGTTAAAGGCGGCGGTGAAACCCTGCGCGCCTGCCTGTATGCACTGGTAGAAGGCGCGCGCCATGCGATTCCGGTGGGTATTGCCTGTGCGCTGGTGGGGGTGATTATCGGTGTGGTGTCGCTGACCGGTATCGCCACGACCTTTGCCGGTTACATCCTTGCCATCGGCCAGAACAACCTGTTCCTGTCGCTGGTGCTGACCATGCTCACCTGTCTGGTGCTGGGCATGGGCATTCCGACCATCCCCAACTACATCATCACCAGTGCCATCGCGGCACCGGCGCTGCTGGATCTGGGCGTGCCGCTGATTGTGTCGCACATGTTCGTGTTCTATTTCGGCCTGATGGCTGACCTCACCCCACCGGTAGCGCTGGCCTGCTTTGCGGCAGCGCCGATTGCCCGGGAGAACGGCTTCAAGATCAGCCTGTGGGCGGTGCGCATTGCCGCTGCCGGTTTTGTTGTGCCGTTTATGGCGGTCTACGACCCGGCGCTGATGATGCAGGGCGACAGCTGGACGGCAACGCTGTACATGCTGATCAAAACCGCCTTTGCCATCGGCCTGTGGGGCATGGCGGTGGTGGGCTTCCTGAGCGTGCGTTTGGCCTGGTGGGAGCGCTTGCTGGCATTTGCTGCAGGTGTTTCGCTGATTCTGGCGATGCCGGTCAGTGACGAACTGGGCTTTGCCCTGGGGATTGTCCTGATTGCTCAGCACATCTGGCGCGCCCGCTGCGCTCAGCCGGTTCTGAACTGATCATGTTGGGTCTGTGCCTGGGGTTCGCCGGTGTGGTGTGGGCAGAAGTGCCCGTGCCGGCCTTTACCCTGGCCTGGACCCACACGATCGAGAAAGTCCGCTGGGAAGAAGACTACCGTGTCACACCGCAAGGCTTATTGCTGGGTGAGGCGCGGGTTAAAGGTTCAGGCGCCGGTATGGAGATTCCGGACGGCGCCGTACTGCGCAATGGCAGCTGGCATTACCAGCGTCAGCTGCCGCCGTTGCAACCGCTGCGTGTCGGGCGAACCCCGGAGGCAGGGGATTACCAACTCTGTTATGACCAGCGCTGCCACGCCCTGAGCGAATGGCTCGGCCCGCCACAAGCGAGCCAGCCCGCGCTGGAACTGTGGAGCTGCAGACTGAAAGAGTGAGGCGTTACTTGCGTGCCTGAGACGGTGCAATGCCGTACTGGCGCCTGAACGCATTGCTGAAGCTACTGAGGTGCTCGTAGCCAGCCAGGCTGGCCGCATCATCCACCGAGATGCGTTGCTGGCACAGAGCCTGATAGGCCTGTTCAAGCCGTGCCTTGCGCAGGTAAGCGGCGATGGTATCGCCGTAGAGCTGACGGAAGCCTTTCTGCAAATCCACCGGGTTGCTACTCAGCTCGCGGGCCATCTGGGCGATGCTCAGGTGATTGGCCGTGCCGCTGTCGAGCCAGTCTTTCAGGCGCTCCAGGCGCTGTTGCAGGTGATTACTCAGGCGCTTGCCGGGTATGGTCGCCTCAATGCCCTGGAGGATATCCACAGCCAGTTCCAGCGCCAGGCTCTCCCGTTGCAGGCGGCGTAATACCGGGTTCAGCGTTGCTGTCGGCTCCAGCTGCTGCGCTCGTTGCAGCAGGTTGGCAGCGGGTAGCCAGGGCTGGCTGTGCAGGTGGTTTTTGGCGAGCTGACGCAGCTGTTTGCTGCCGTCTGCGCTGCTGTGCAGGTATTGATCAAGCCACTGTGGGGTGATGTGCAGGCTCAGCTTGGTTTCGTGACGGCCTGCCTGCCAGTGGCGGGTGAACTGTTCGCTGTCGGTCAGGTTCAGCAACATGGCGCGGTTTTGGCTGCGACGGGCGTCGGAGTACCAGCGCTGACCGGGCAGGCTGATATCAGCCTGGCCTTCGAGCAACACAGACGCAGTCAGCCCCGGGCTGAGCAGGTTGCGACTGCAGCCATCGACCAGATCTTGGCTGTGGCTGAGGTACAGCACCAGGCCGTTGTCGGCTGTCTGTACGTTCTGTTGACCGTTCAGTACAGGCATGTCGCCGGGTAAATCAGCATCAAAACGCACGTCGCCACCCAGCGCGTTAGCGGCAGCGCTCAGTTGGCCGCAGGTGAATAAGTGCATGTGATTACCCGTGAAAATTTGCTCGCGCCTAAGTTTTGCTTGTTTTCTCCTAAGTGAGCAAGTGTATTCAGAATTATTCTCATATAGAAATAGCTGCCGATTTGCCTGTGCAATCGGCCAGTTGCGTGCAATTGCAGGAGAGTGAGCGGGGCGATGGGTTTTTTGCTACGCCAGACGGCGGTGGTTGATGCGGTATTTCAGGGGCTGGTCAGTGCCGGGGAAATCCGTGACTGGCTGGAGGGTATCGAGACCCTGCTGAAGGCTGAGCAGCCTTTTTATTTTGTGTCCTGCACCCTGGCCGGAACTGAGTTTGACGAGGATTACCGGGCCATTCAGGCGCTCTGGTACAAGCAGTACAAACCGGCTTTTCGTAACCATTGCCGGGGCATTGTGCGCGTCGCCCGTGATGCTGCCGAGCAGGCTCGGTTGGATACGCCAGCCCTGCATGCGGCTTGGGGCGTTCCCTATTTTGTTACTCAAGACAAAACCCAGGGCTACCAGTGGATCGCTCAACGCATGGTGAATGATGAAACGCAGTGCTGAGTTGACCGCCGTAACCGGCATGGGCCTGTCCGTGGTCGTGGTGTTGTACCTGGCCCACGCCTTGCCCCTGTATTTCTTCACCGTGGCGCTGCCCGCCATTTTGCGCAGTCAGGCGGTGGATTTGCGTTGGATCGGCATGCTTTCGCTGCTCTACATCCCGTGGGCGTTCAAGTTTCTCTGGGCACCGCTGATTGACCGCTATTACGTGCGAGCCTGGGGGCGGCGTAAAACCTGGTTGTGGGGCACGCAACTGGCGCTGGTGCTGGGTGTGCTAGCGCTGGCGGTGACGGCCTTCGATTACGGCCTGTGGGTGTTCATTCTGGTGAGCCTGTGGATATCTACCTTTGCGGCCACGCAGGACATCGCCATTGACGGCTACACCGTAGAGTCCCTGCCCACTGCTGATTATCGCCTGGGCAGTATGGCGCAGAGCATGGGTGTGGCGCTGGGCAGCATGGTCGGTGGAGCCGGTGTGTTGTGGCTGTACCAGACATCGGGCTGGCAAGTGGCGCTGCTGGTGCTGGCTGCGCTGACGGCATTGCCGATGCTGGCGGTGGCGCGGATTAATGACCGTACGCCGGTAACGGGCGCAGAGAAAAGCCCCCGCCCGAGTTTTATCAACACCTTTAAGCGCAAGGAAATGCTCTGGGCGTTTCTGCTGATTGTGGTGTATCGCCTGATCGAAGCCCCGGCCATGGCCATGCTGACGCCGCTGATGATCGACCAGAAGTGGAGCCTGACCGAGATCGGCCTGCTGATGTCAGTGGTGGGTGCGTCGGTTGGCCTGCTGGCTGCGGTGGCGGCGGCGCGGGCTCTGAAAACCCGCAAGGCTGAGTCGCTGCTGATCCAGATCGGCTGGGGGCGTACGGTGCTTTATCTGCTACTCGGCGTGCTGCTGTATGGCGGCGTGGCTCAGGGCTCATCACTGTGGCTGGGGGCGATTGTGTTGCTGATGCTGGCGATCCGTTACATCGCCATGACCAGTCTTTATGCCTTGCTGATGCGCCTGTGCTCGCGTCAGCAGGCGGGTACCGATTTCACCGTTCTGGTGTGCCTGGAGCTGCTGGTGTACTTCCTCGGCGGCGCGGTTTCCGGGCTTTTGGCTGAACGTTTGGGCTATGCCGCGTATTACCTGCTGCTGGGTGGGTTGTCGGTGCTCAGCGTGCTGCTCAGCCAGCGTGTTATGAAAAAAATTACTGCCGGATTTGCCAACTCTTAACTCGCAAACAAGGAGTCTCCCTGAAACGCAGTGCGTGTTCAGCGGTGCTCCGAAGGGGAACGTCATGCGTCTTCTAGCAACATCATTTCAGGTATCTCTGCTCAGCCTGGCGATCAGCGCCCAGGCCGTGGCACAGACAGGTGACTCAGCCCAAGGCAGCAGCCAGGCGCAGGCATTGGCACCGGCGGTGATTACCGCCAGCCGTGTGGGCAAAAGCGTGGCGGAAATCGCCGGTACGGTTTACACCATCGAGCGAGAAGACATCGCCAAGCAGAGCGCGCCGGGGCGCAGCACGGCGGATGTACTCGGGCAACTGGTGCCATCCCTGACGCCTGGCTCCGGGACCACCAGCAACTACGGTATGACCATGCGTGGCCGTACCGTGCAGGTGATGATTGATGGCGTACCGATGACCGGCTCCCGCGACGGCTCGCGCCAGCTCAACAGCATCACCCCGGCGATGATTGAGCGTATTGAGGTGGTCTCCGGTGCCAGCAGCGTGTTCGGTGCAGGGGCTACGGGCGGCATCATCAACATCATTACTCGCCAATCAGACGGCACGCCGTTGGCCTTCAGCAGCGAGGTCGGGATGAAGTTTGCCGACCGTGCTTCGCAGGACAGCATGGCCTACAACGCCACCCAGACCATTGCATTTAGCGAAGGAGACTTCAGCGGCTTTGCCGGGCTCAGCTATGTGAAGCAAGGTGAAATTCAGGATGCCCATGGTGATCGCGTAGGTCCTGAAATCGCTCAGACCGACCGTCAGGACACCCAGACCGTCGACTTCAACGGGCGCCTCAGCTGGCAACTGGACGACAATCAGAAACTCAGTGCTGGTGTGCGCTACTACAAAGACAAGCAGGACAGCGATTACGGCCCGGATTACGGCCCCGGTCTGGCGGTGCTGTTTGACCCCAGCTACGAGCCGAGCATGAAAGGGGTGGATGGCCTGAAGCTGGATGACCAGCCACGCACCGAGCACTACGGCTTCAATACCCAGTACCAGAATCTGGATGTGCTCGGCGGCCAGCAGCTGACCGCCGAGGCCTATTACCGCAAGGAAAAGGGCCGCTGGTTCCCCAGTGTTTCCGGCCTTGCACACCCGGCACTGCCTCGCGGCTTCACCTATGTGGCGATGCAGTCCAATACCGATATCGACGTATGGGGCGTACGCACGGCGCTGCAAAAAGGCTTCAGCGTGGCCGAGCGTGAGCTGACCCTGACCTACGGTGTGGACTACGAGCGCGAGAAAGACAGCCAGACCGGCCAGACTTACGACGTGAACACCTTTATCGCCAGCAACGGCCTCGACTATCAGGCCGGTAAGCGTTACGCCATGGGCCCGGATGTCGAAGTGACCAACACCGGTTTCTTCCTCCAGTCGGATTACCAGCTCACTGAGCGTCTGAGCCTGCAAGCCGGTTTGCGCAGGCAGATCATCAAGAATGACGTGTCCGACTCCACGCCATACTCCGAGGCGATCACCGCTGACCTGGCGCCGGGGTATCAGGCCAAGCAGTTGCGCGGTGGCGATGTGAAACACAGCGAAACCTTGTTCAATGTCGGCGCGCTGTACCAGCTCAACGATGATCAGCAACTGTTCGCCAATTTCAGTCAGGGCTTCAGCCTGCCGGATACCCAACGCATGCTGCGTGATGTCTCGGCAGGCTTTGTGATCGACAGCAGCAACATCGACCCGATCAAGATTAATAACTACGAGTTGGGCTGGCGCTTGCAGGCGCGTTCTGGCCTGACAGCAGGCGTTACCGCCTTCTACAACACCTCAGACAAAGTGGTGCAGTTCAACCGCGATTACAGCGTGTCGGTAGCCGATACCGACGAGCGTATCTGGGGGGTGGAAGCCAACCTTAACTACCCGCTGACTGAAATCTGGAATGTGGGCGGCACCCTGGCTTACACCCGCGGTGAATACAAGGATGCGGCGGGCGACTGGCGTGAGCTGAATGCCTTCCGTGTATCACCGCTGAAAGCCACGCTGTACAGCGACTGGACCTTCTACGATGACTACGGCTTGCGCCTGCAAGCATTGACCGTGGGCGGCACCGACCGCGCCTATGACGACGCACAGGACGCGGCGGTCAGCCCGACCATCCGTGCCACACCGGCGGCGAAGATTCGGGGCTACACCACCTTCGACCTGATCGCCCATGCGCCGCTGGCTGGCGGCAAGGTTGGCTTCGGCATCTACAACCTGGCCGACCGCGACTACAAGACTGTTTACGGCCAACAGGCTGAGGCCACCTACGGCAAAATCTCCAGCGTCTCGGCGCAGGGCCGCACCTTTGCCCTGAGTTATGCCGTGGAGTATTGATCAGGCGTTGCAGAAATAACCGCTGTAGCCAGACGCCGGGCTTTGTCCCGGCGTTTGCGTGTCTGTGCGCGAGAAAACCTGCACTCAATGGATAGGCCGCGCCGTCACGGGAGTGTTGGTAGCAGGCCACCTACCTATGCTCGGTACAGATCAATCATAGGAACCTGGTTGCACTGCCTGTGGGGGCTGTGCAACCCGAGTGTGGAATCAAGATGAGTGTCTATCTGCATTGCCTTTCCCATACCCCGCTGATGGGGCATGTGGACCCTGCCCAAGCCGTCCTCGACGAAGTGGACGGCGTAATCAGCGCCGCCCGCCAGCGTATCGCCGAGTTTGATCCTGAGCTGGTCATCTTGTTCAGCCCTGACCATTACAACGGCTTCTTCTACGATGTGATGCCGTCGTTTTGTATTGGAATGCAGGCCCATGCCATTGGTGACTTCGGCACCCTGGCCGGGGCTTTGGATGTGCCGCAGAGCCTGGCTGAAGCCTGTGCTGATGCTGTGCTGGCTGCGGGCATAGACAGTGCCGTGTCCTACCGTATGCAACTGGATCATGGCGCTGCTCAGCCACTGGAGTTTTTGCTGGGTGGCTTACGTGAAGTGCCGGTGATCCCGGTCTTCATCAACTCGGTGGCAACCCCGCTGCCGAGTTTTCAACGTGCCCGTCTGCTGGGCGAGGCCATTGGCCGCTGGGCCAGCTCGCTGGATAAGAGGGTCCTGTTGATAGGCTCCGGAGGTTTATCGCACCAGCCTCCGGTACCTGAACTGGCCAACGTCGAAGGCCTCATGGCAGACAGGCTCAAAGGCAGTGGTCGGCATTTGCCGGCCGACGAACGCGAAGCACGCACTCAGCGGGTGATCCTCGCTGCGCAGCGATTCGTGAAAGAACCGGAGTCGCTGTACCCACTCAACCCAGAGTGGGATCAGCGCTTCCTTTCCCTGCTTGAGCAGGGACAGCTCAGCGAGCTGGACAGCATGAGCAATGCCGAGTTGTCGGTGTTAGCCGGTAAGTCCAGCCACGAAATCAAAACCTGGGTGGCCGCGTTTGCTGCTCTGTCGAGTTACGGCCCATACCAGACCCATGACCGTTATTACCGGCCAGTGCCTGAATGGATTGCCGGTTTTGGCTCGCTCAGCGCGCGCCTTGTTTGAGAGGTGACCATGACCCGCTTCAGCGAAGAAGACAGCAGCCGTTTTGTGCAGATCGAAGACAATGGCCGCTCGCTTAAGGTGCATTACAACGACATCGGCGATGGCGACAAGGTTGTGGTCATGCTTCACGGCTCTGGGCCGGGAGCTACCGGCTGGGCCAACTTCAACCGCAATATTGATGCGGTGGTGGATGCCGGTTACCGCGTGCTGCTGATCAATTTCCCCGGCTGGGGCAAGAGTGATGCGTTTGTCTGTGCCGAGTCGCGCTCTGACTTCAACGCCCGCGTGGTCAAGGCGGTGATTGACCAACTGAACATCGACAAGATCACCCCAATCGGCAACTCCATGGGTGCTCACAGCGCGGTGGCCTTTACCCTCACTTATCCACAGAACGTCGATAAGCTGATCCTGATGGGCGGTGGCACCGGCGGTATCAGCGCCTTTGTGCCGATGCCGACTGAAGGCATCAAACGTATCGGTGAGCTGTACCGTGAGCCGACGCTGGAAAACCTCAACCGCATGATGCAGGTGTTCGTTTACGACACCAGCGACCTCACCGAAGACCTGATGAAGGCGCGCTTGGCCAACATGACCGCCAACCCGGATCACAACGCCAACTTCGTCAAGAGCGCCCAGATGTTCCCGACGCAATACCCGGATTTCGGCCCACGTTTGCCGCAGATCAAAGCACACACGCTGATCATTTGGGGCCGCAATGACCGCTTTGTTCCTGTGGATGTGGGCTACCGCCTGAACGCCGGCATCCTCAACTCCGAACTGCATGTGTTCAACCAATGCGGCCACTGGGCGCAGTGGGAACACGCAGAGCGTTTCAACCGTTTGGTGGTGGATTTCCTGCAGAACTAAGACTTAAGAAGTATCGGGACATCTCCGGGTCGTTGGTAGATTCGGAGGTGTCCAAAGGGTCTGCTGCCCAGACTCATTACAACCTGAAAAAAGCCGGAGAATAAAAATGAACGGCATCAACCCCTTCGAGTACGGCATGCCGCGCGAGGCTGCCAACTTCCAGGCCCTGACGCCCTTGAGTTTTATTGAGCGGGCGGCCACGGTGTATCCCGATCGTCTTGCCATCATCCACGGCCCGCAGCGGCAAACGTGGGCGCAGACCTATACGCGTTGTATCCGTCTGGCCTCTGCGTTGCACCAGCGGGGCATTGCCCAGGGCGAGACCGTAGCCTATCTGGCTCCCAACGGCCCTGCGCTGTTCGAGGCGCATTTCGGTGTTCCGATGTGCGGCGCGGTGCTCAACGCCATCAACACCCGTCTGGATGCCGAGGCGATTGCCTTTATCCTCCAGCACGGTGAAGCCAAAGTGCTGGTGGTGGATAAAGAGTTCGGCGAACTGGCCCAACGGGTGATCAGCCATCTGCCGCAACCGCCGCTGGTGGTGGGCATTGATGATCCGCTGTATGAGCAGGGCCAGTTGATCGGCCAGATTGAGTACGAAGCGCTGCTGGCAGAAGGGGATGAGCATTACGCCTGGCCGATGCCGCAGGATGAGTGGCAGGCCATCAGTCTCAACTACACCTCCGGCACCACCGGCAACCCGAAAGGGGTGGTTTATCACCACCGTGGCGCGCACCTGAATGCGCTGTCCAACGCCATGAGCTGGGACATGACCCGCTTCCCGGTGTACCTGTGGACGCTGCCGCTGTTCCACTGCAATGGTTGGTGCTTCCCTTGGGCGTTGGCTGCATTTATCGGCACCAGTGTGACCCTGCGTCATGTGCGGGCTGAGCTGATTTATCCGCTGATCGCCGAACACAAGGTCGATCACTTCTGCGCCGCACCGATTGTGTTGAATATGCTGGCTAACGCCGCGGATGAACTGAAAGCACTCAAACAGCATCCGGTGAAGGTGCTGACGGCAGGCGCGGCACCACCTGCTGCGGTGCTGGAGAACATGGAAGCGCAGGGGTTTGTTGTCACTCACGGTTATGGCCTCACCGAAACCTATGGCCCCAGCGTGTTCTGCGAGTGGAAAGAAGAGTGGCGTGCCGAGCCTGCTGAAGAACGTGCCCGTCTGACCTCCCGTCAGGGCGTGCGCGGGCCGCTGCTGGATCAGTTGATGGTGGCCCACCCGGAAACCCTGGAGCCTGTGCCGCAAGACGGCCAGACCATCGGTGAGATCATGATGCGCGGCAACGTGGTGATGAAGGGCTACCTGAAGAACCCGTCTGCCAGTGCCGAAGCGTTTGAGGGTGGCTGGTTCCATTCCGGTGACCTAGCGGTGTGGCATGCCGACGGTTACGTGGAAATCAAAGACCGCTCCAAAGACATCATCATCTCCGGTGGTGAAAACATCTCTTCCATCGAGGTGGAAGATGCTCTGTATCGCCATCCCAAGGTGCTGGAAGCCTCTGTGGTGGCCATGCCGAGCGAGAAGTGGGGCGAGACGCCGTGTGCCTTTGTCACCGCCAAACCGGGTGTGGAGTTGACGTCTGAGGAGCTGATCAGCTTCTGCCAGCAGCGTCTGGCGCGCTTTAAGGTGCCAGGCAAGATCGTCTTCAGCGAGCTGCCCAAGACCAGTACCGGCAAGGTGCAGAAGTTCGTCCTGCGTGAGCGGGCCCGGCAATTGGCGGTGGCGCAGTAATTTCTGCACTACTGGGATAAACCCGGTGCTCATGGGAGCGCCGAGTTTACCGGGCAGTTTCTAACATCGACCTCAATGCAAATTGTGCGGGCCTGAATCACGGGCCTGTCACAGTGAACCTTGAGGTGATGTGATGAGCGTGAACCAGGCAACTCTGGAGCAACTGGCAGCGGCGCTGCGTGAGGCCGAGCAGAGCGGTGTGGCCATTGCCCCGCTGCGCGAACAGATTGGTGAAGAGTCTGGCGAAGCGGCCTATGCCATTCAGCGTCTGAACGTGGCCCATGCCGTAGCGGCTGGGCGTCGTATCGTCGGCCGTAAGATCGGCTTGACCAACCCCAAAGTGCAAGCCCAGTTAGGTGTAGATCAGCCGGACTTCGGCACCTTGTTTGCTGATATGTGCTACGGCGACAACGAGACCGTGCCGTTCACTTCGGTGCTGCAACCGAAGATCGAAGCTGAAATCGCCCTGATCCTGAACAAAGATCTGCCCCGTGCTGACACCACCTTTGCCGATGTGATGGATGCGGCGGGCTACGTAGTGCCTGCACTGGAAATCGTCGGCTCGCGTATAGCGGGCTGGAACATCAAGTTTGTCGACACCGTGGCGGACAACGCTTCCAGCGGCTGCTTTGTCCTCGGCGGCCCGGCTGTGCCGTTTGCTGGTACTGACTTGCGCAAAGCCGCCATGAGCATGACCCGCAACGGTGAAGTCGCCTCCAGTGGCAGCGGTGCTGAGTGCCTGGGCCACCCGCTCAATGCCGCCGTTTGGCTGGCGCGCACCATGGCGCGTTTGGGTGATCCGTTGCGTGCGGGCGACATCATTCTCACCGGCGCACTGGGGCCAATGGTTGGCGTCAGCGCAGGTGATCGTTTCGAGGCTGTGATCGAAGGCGTTGGCCAGGTTGCAGTGAATTTTTCGGCCGAGTAATCGGCAGCTCCACGTAAAGAGCGCATCAGCATGAAGAAACTGAAAGTCGCCATCATCGGTTCCGGCAACATCGGCACCGACCTGATGATCAAGATCATGCGTCATGGCAAGCACCTGGAAATGGGCGCCATGGTCGGCATCGACCCTAACTCCGACGGCTTGGCTCGCGCTGCGCGCCTGGGCGTTGCCACCACCCACGAAGGCGTGGTCGGCCTGACCAAGATGGATGTGTTTAAAGACATCGACTTCGTATTCGATGCCACCAGCGCGTCTGCCCACGTTAAGAACGACGAGTTCCTGCGTTCGATCAAGCCGGGCATCCGCCTGATCGACCTGACTCCGGCGGCAATTGGCCCGTACTGCGTACCGGTGGTGAACGGTGCTGAACACGTCGACAAGCTCAACGTGAACATGGTCACCTGCGGTGGCCAGGCCACTATTCCGATGGTCGCAGCCGTTTCCCGAGTGGCTAAAGTCCATTACGCCGAGATCATTGCCTCCATCGCCTCCAAATCCGCTGGCCCGGGAACCCGAGCCAACATTGATGAGTTCACCGAAACCACCAGCAAAGCCATCGAAGTGATCGGCGGCGCGGCGAAGGGCAAGGCGATCATCATCATGAACCCGGCTGAACCGCCGCTGATCATGCGTGACACCGTTTTTGTCCTGTCCGAAGCAGCGGATCAAGCGGCTGTTGAGGCCTCCATCCTAGAGATGGAAAAAGCCGTCAACGCCTACGTGCCGGGCTACCGCCTGAAGCAGAAAGTGCAGTTCGACGTGATCCCAGAAGACGCGCCGCTGAACATCCCGGGCCACGGCAAATTCTCCGGCCTGAAAACCTCCGTATTCCTTGAAGTGGAAGGCGCGGCGCACTACCTACCTGCGTATGCCGGCAACCTGGACATCATGACCTCCGCCGGTATGGCCACCGCTGAGCGCATGGCCGAAAAAATGCTGAACGGCGAGGCCTGAGGACATGAGCATGACATTTGATCCCAGCAAAAAACTCTACATCTCCGACGTAACCTTGCGAGACGGCAGCCATGCCATCCGCCACCAGTATTCGATCCAGAATGTGCAGGACATCGCCCGCGCCCTGGACGAAGCCAAGGTCGACTCCATCGAAGTCACCCACGGTGACGGCCTGCAAGGTTCCAGCTTCAACTACGGCTTCGGCGCGCACAGCGATCTGGAGTGGATCGAAGCGGCTGCCGACGTGATCAAGCACGCGAAAATCACCGTGCTGCTGATCCCCGGTATCGGCACAGTTCACGACCTCAAAGAAGCCTACAAAGCCGGTGCTCGCTCCGTTCGCGTGGCCACTCACTGCACCGAGGCGGATGTCTCCAAACAGCACATCGAATTCGCCCGTGAGCTGGGTATGGATACGGTCGGCTTTTTGATGATGAGCCACATGATCCCGGCCGAACAGCTGGCCGCTCAGGGCAAGCTGATGGAGTCCTACGGTGCCCAGTGCATCTACATGGCTGATTCCGGCGGTGCCATGAACATGAACGACATCCGCGACCGCATGCGCGCGTTCAAGTCGGTGCTCAATGCTGAAACCCAAACCGGTATGCACGCGCACCACAACCTGAGCCTCGGCGTGGCCAACTCCATCGCTGCGGTGGAAGAAGGCTGTGACCGTATCGACGCCAGCCTCGCCGGCATGGGCGCCGGTGCGGGTAACGCGCCGCTGGAAGTGTTTATCGCTGCGGCTGAGCGTCTGGGCTGGAACCACGGCACCGACCTGTATCGCCTGATGGATGCTGCTGATGATCTGGTGCGCCCGCTGCAGGACCGCCCGGTGCGCGTCGACCGCGAAACATTGGCGCTGGGCTATGCCGGTGTGTACTCCAGCTTCCTGCGTCACGCTGAAGTGGCCGCCGCCAAATACGGCCTGAAAACCATGGACATCCTCGTCGAACTGGGCCGCCGCCGCATGGTGGGTGGGCAGGAAGATATGATTGTTGACGTTGCTCTGGACCTGCTCAAGCAACGCGCTTGATGCATTGCTCTGTTTGCGCCGTGCTTGTCACGGCGCTTTTTTTTGCCTTGCGAAAACTGACGTCTGCGGTGCGCTACCCATAACTAACAAGAGGTGCCCTGATGCTGTCGAATTTGACGATGAAGAACAAACTGCTCTTCACGGTTTTACCCCTGACGCTATTGATCTACCTGGCTACGGTGCTGTTGGTGTATTTCTCCAGCAAATCCTCCACTGAGGAGCTGGCTGAAGTCGCGGTGGATGCCATCGCCCGGCAGCAGGCCAGCGAAATCAGCAGCTATTTCGATGCATCGCTCTATTCGATGCGTAACACCGCAGGCCTGCTCAGCAGCGAGATCATTGAGGATGGGCTGCCGGATCGGCGTATCGCTGATCAGATGATCGAGTCGTTGTTCAGTGGTTTGCCTGAGGCCGCAGCGATCTGGTGGATACCTCGTCAGCAGAGCGCCGGACAGAGCGTGTTGTGGCTGCGCAATGGGCAGAGCATCAACCCGGCGCTGGATGAGGCCCGGGAGGCCCTGGTGCGGAGGCTTGGAGCGCAATTCCCGGCCACCGAGCAGGTCATTCCGCTTGTGCCGGTCAGCAGCAGCTCCGGCGATCAGAACGTCATTGCCCTGAGTGTGCCGGTGCTCAGTTCCGGCAGGGTGGTGGGCATGCTGGGTGTGGGGCTGGATGCCGCCAAGTTGCAGGAGCGCGTTGCCGGACTACGTCCACTGGGGGTTGGGGTTGCCGCTCTGATCGCCCATGACACCACGTTAGTCGCACATCCGGACCCGAGTCGAATCGGTATGAAGCAGGCGGATAGCGAGAAGGATTTCCTCGGTGATCATCTGGACGTTGTGATTGACGCGGTGCGTAAAGGTGTTGGTATCACCCTGCGTTTCGATTCGCCTGCGCTTGCTGAAGAAACATTCATGTTGGTAACCCCAGTCAGCATTGGCCATACCGTAACGCCTTGGTCGCTGGGGCTGGCCTTTCCCAGCTCGGCCCTGTTGGGTGGGGTAAAGTCACTTGCCTTGCAGCTGCTGCTATTGGGCACGTTGGCCTCTGTTGCGTTGGCCGTTGCGGTTGTCCTGCTGGGCCGGGCCATTGCTCAGCCATTGCAGGTGGTGGCGGATAAGGTCAAACAATTGGCCAGTGGTGAGGCTGACTTGTGTTCCCGTCTGCCAGCTAAAGGCAACGATGAGCTGGCAGTACTGGCGCGCGAGTTCAACAACTTCCTCAGCGCTATGGCGGACTTAGTTTTTGAAATCAAAGGCACCAGCAAATCCCTGCAGGCCACTTCTGTTGAGTTGCAGGAGCAAAGTCGTGCTTCCGGTCAGGTGGTGGATGCTCAGCGTGATGAAGTTGGCCAGTTGGCAACTGCCATGCAGGAGATGGCGGCCACCATTGAGGAGGTTGCAGCCAATGCAGGTCAGGCCGCGCGTGCCACCAGTGATGGTGATGACGCGGTGGCATTGGGGCAGGACAAAGTGTCTGGACTGGTGCGGGCGATTAATCAGGATGCCGAGACCCTGGAGCATGTTTCCACTCTGGCCGTACAGCTGGATGATGCCAGCCAGGCGATCGGTACCATTGTTGCGGTGATTAGCAATATCGCTGACCAGACCAACTTGCTGGCGCTCAACGCAGCCATTGAGTCGGCCAGGGCAGGGGAGCAGGGCCGTGGCTTTGCCGTGGTGGCGGATGAGGTCCGGGCGCTGGCGCGGCGTACGCACACGTCAACTGAGGAGGTGTGCGCCAGCATTACCTTGATTCAGGAGCGTACACGTACGGTTGTGGACATTATCGAGCAGAGTCGACGAACCTCCCAGAGCAATGTGTTGACTGCCAGTGAGGCCAGTGAGGCCTTAGATAGCCTGTCTCAGGTTATTAGTCGGGTGCGAGAGATGAGTCAGCAAATCGCAACTGCCACTGAGCAGCAGGCCACGACCAGTGACTTGCTGTCTCGCAGCCTAGTGAGCATTGCGGATTCGGCTGAAAGCGCTTCAAACAGCGCAGGAGAAGTTAACAGGCGCAGCGATGATCTGGAAGCGAGTGCGGCTCGCCTTAACGCCCTGGTAAGTCGTTTCAAGCTGTAAAAAACAGCACCGCCACTGGTCTTTCAGTGGCGGTTTAAAAGGCTGCTATGCACTTTTCGGATATTTAAATAACTCATTGATTAGAAAGAATTTTTCTTTCAGATCAGCGTTTATTTAGCGCATTTTAAGCTGTTTTTGTATTGATCCCGATCATTAACTTGCACTGGGCGGATAAGGCGAGCAGTAGACGGATAGTCCGTAGGGGCATGGCCGCCTAATGTCATGGTGCCTTCGCCGCCTGCTTTCCGGTGGCGATCAACGTGTGGATCTGTCTCATGTCGAACATCGCTACTAGTGAACTCAGCCTTGCACGGACGCAATCCCCCGGTATTGGTGCTCGGTTAATGAAACTCATGGTGGCGTTACTGCCCTGGGTGATCATTGCCGCTTTGCTCTGGGCGGGCATTTTTATCCGGCCACAGCCCGTTGGCAGCACCATTACCCCTGCTGCCCTGGAAAGCCGCGACCAGTTCTACGGTCTGGCTCAGGTGCCAGGTGCGGATCTGCTGGCAGTGGGTTTCGGTGGCAAAATTCTGAAGATCGCCGGGGACAGTAGTGTGACCCGCGCGACCTCTCCGGTTAAGAGCACCCTGCAAGACGTTGCTACTTGGGCTAACGGCAATGCCGTGGCGGTGGGGAATGACGGTGTAGTGCTGTACAGCGCTGACAAGGGCAACAACTGGCAGCAGGCACAGAACGTCCCACGTTCGGACGTGGCGAACAAACTCAACCGCGTACGGGCCTTTGCGGATGGCCTGGCCATTGCTGCCGGGGAAATGGGCGCACTGCTGATCAGCCGTGATTACGGCCACACCTGGCAGCGCCTGCGTGATGAAGAAGATGTGGCCTGGAACGATGTGGCTCTGCTGGGCAGCGACACCCTGCTGGTGGTCGGCGAGTTTGGCCGGGTGATTCGCGGCAGCCTCAGCGGCTACGACTGGCAAGAGGTGGATGTCGGCATTGGTTCGTCCCTGATGGCCGTGACCTTCCACGATGAGCTCAACGGCACGGCGGTAGGCCTGGAAGGCATGGTTCTGCAAACCACCGATGGTGGCCTGAGCTGGCTGGCGCGTGATGCTGGCCTGACTGAGCACCTGTTTGATGTGGCCTGGCTGGCTGACCAGCAGCGCTGGTTTGTCACCGGTGCCCTGGGGCGCTGGTCTGCCGGAAACGGCGAGCGCTGGCAGACGGGAATTCTCGATGAACGCAATCTGGCCTGGCACGTGCGCGCACTGCCGGTTGACGGCGGCCTGTGGCTGGCCGGCGCGAACATCGGCCATTGGGACGGCAAAGCCTGGTCCCTGTTGCAGCCCTGATGCCCATTTTGCCTAACGCAAGCGAGAACATTTCCATGATCGAACGTATTGCCGAACTCTGCATCCGGCGCCGCAACTGGGTCGCCAGCAGCCTACTGCTGATCACGCTGATCCTCGGCTGGTTTGCCCTGCACGTTGAAGTGCGCACTGTCTTCGAAGACATGCTGCCTTCGCGTCACGAATACATCAAAACCCACGAGCAGTTCAAAGACACCTTTGGCGGTTCGAACATGGTCACCATCATGTTCGAAGCCAGTGAGGGCGATATCTTCCAGAAAGAAGTACTGGATAAGGTACGCACCGTCACCTTGGGCCTGCGCGAGGTTTCGGCGGTCAACCAGTATCAGATCATCTCGCTGGCCTCCAAGAAGCTTAAAGAAGTGCGCGCCAGCACCATGGGCATCGAAAGTGTGCCGCTGATGTGGCCGGACCTACCGGCCACCGCGCAAGAGATGGCCGCGCTCAAGCAGGCGGTGCTGCGTAACCCGCTGGTGTACGGCCCGTATGTATCCCGTGATTTGAAAGCCACCCTGGTAACGGTCGACTTTATCGACGAACAGGTGGATTACGGCACCGTGTTCAAGGAAATCCGCGAGCTGATCAAGAGCGTGGATGACGACAGCGTCAATGTGCACGTAGTCGGCGACCCGATGCTGTTCGGCTGGGTTGGCCATTACCTGCCGGAAACCGTGCAACTGGTTGCAGCGGCACTGATGCTGACCCTGTTTATGCTGTTCATCCTGTTGCGTACTTGGCGCGGTCTGCTCCTGCCGATGTTGGCTGGTGCTGTGAGTGCGTCGTGGGCGTTGGGTATCTGCCGTCTGCTCGACATCAACTTCGAGCCGCTGGTGATCGTGGTGGCGATGCTGATCACCTCCCGTGCAGTTTCCCACTCGGTACAGATCGTTAACCGATTCGATGATGAGCTGGAAATCCTGCCGCCGGGTGCTGACACCAGTCGTATTGCAGCCCGTGTGGCCCTGAGCGATCTGTTCCGTCCGGGCATGCTCGGTGTGATTGCAGACGCTGCGGTAATGGCGGTGGTGGCCCTGAGCCCGATCCCGATGCTGCAAAAGCTGACGGTACTGGCCTGCGTATGGGTGGCCACCTTGACCATCAGTGCGGTGATCCTGACCCCGGTCATGCTCTCCTACATCCGTAAACCGCACGGTTACGTGCACCCGCTCAACTGCATTCCGGCACTGTCGAAAGTGCTTGATCTGGCGACCCGTGTCAGCCTCTCCCGTGGTCGCTTCGTGATCCTCGGCGGCGCGCTGATTGTGGTGGTGTCGGCCGGTCTGTACTCGCTGAACATGAAAATTGGTGACGCCAACCCCGGCTCGCCGATCCTCTGGCCGGACTCGACCTATAACCTCGACTCGGCAGCAATCAACCAGCGTTTTGAAGGCGTTGACCGCATGTTCGTGGTCATCGGCGACGAAGGTAACCGCGGTTTCGTACGCAGCACAGAATCGCTGCAAGCCATGAACGGACTGCAGCGCTTTATGGAAGCGCAGCCGGAAGTGGGTGGTTCGATCTCACTGGCAGACGTGATTCCGCAGATGAACGCCAGCCTGCGTGAGGGCAACCCGCGTTATCTGGAGATCGGCAGCAGCGATGCGGTCAACGGCAGCCTGGTGGCCATGCTCGACTCCGTATCCGAGCCGGGCGACCTGTCCCGTTTCGCCGACGATCAATATGCCAACGGCGCTGTAACCCTGATGTTCCGTGACCGTCAGGGCGAAACCATCCGTACTGCCGTGGCACGGGTGAAGGAATACATCGACAGCCATCCGCTGACCACCGGCCACTGGCAACTGGCAGGCGGCCAGATCGGTGTAATGGCGGCAGTGAACGAAATCATCCTGGCCAGCCAGATTGAGGCTGTGGCCTTGGCGCTGATGGTGCTGGCAGTGATTTGTACCGTGGTTTACCGCGCCAGTATCGCCGGCATGGTGTTCATGGTGCCGGTGATCATCTCCAACATGGTCACCTACGCGTACATGACCTGGCAGGACATCGGCATGAGCATCAATACCGTGCCGGTTGCGGCGCTGGGGATTGGTCTGGGCGTGGACTACGCGTTCTACATTGCCGACCGCATCAAAGAAGAAATCGCCCACGGCAAATCGCCGGAAGAGGCTGTGCGTATCTCTCTGCACACCGCAGGTATGGGTGTGATCGTGACTGCCAGCGTACTGATCGTGGCAACCCTGTTGTGGTGGCTGTCGTCGCTGCGCTTCCAGGCCGAAATGGGCCTGCTGATGGCGATCTGGCTCAGCGTTTCAGCGTTCTGCTCGCTGTTCGTAATGCCTGCACTGCTCTACGTGTTCCGCCCGCGCTTCATCTTTGGCGATGGGCAACCGGCGCCGGCCGCCGAAAAGCCGAACTCCTCGTTTCAGATGGCTTGAGACGACACAACAAAAACAGCAATCGATCAATCGCTGCCGCAACCTCTGGGGAGATTCACCATGAACAAGCTTATCCGGGGCACGCAACCGCAAGCCTCGTTTAAAAAGCTGGCTCTGGCTGTTGCACTGGGTGTGGTTACCACACCCGTGCTGGCTGAAACCTTTACGTATGACGGTTATCTGCGTCAGGAAATGTCCTGGAACATGAAGAACTGGGAAGACACCCCCGGTTACGATGACAAGGGCAAGCTTTCCATGATGCGCAGCACCGCCCGCGTAAACCTGCAGTGGAAACCGACTGACACCCTTTCTTTCGTCGCCAAGCTGCGCGGTGTGCGTGAAGTTGAAACCAACTTCCTCAAGCACCTGGAGAAAATGGGCGCGAACAACTATCACGAAGCGGATGGTCGCGGTGACATCACTGATCTCTATGACAAGAACGAGATTCGTGAGCTGTACGTAGACTTCCCGATGGGCGATCGCACCTGGGTTCGTCTGGGCAAGCAGCAGATCGCCTGGGGTGAGACTGACTTCTTCGCCGCCAACGACCTGGTTCATGGCTTTGATAACACCTGGCGTTCGTTCCTCGAGCCTGCGAACGAAGAGCTGCGCAAAACCAACATCATGGCCAAGTTCAACATCGACATTCCGGAGTTGAACGGCGGTATCGAGATGTTTATCCGCCCGGGTCTGGACAGTAAGAAAGACATCGGCACCGAGATCGACATCTACGGTGGCCGCTGGTCCAGCCAGCCGTACGCAGGCGTCGACTTCCGTAACATCGACCCGTACAACTTCAACCACGAAGACGGCGACCGCCACGACGTCACCGGTGGTATCCGCTGGAACGGCCTGTGGGGCGATACCAACTACTCGCTGTCGTACCTGAAGACTTACTACAACGCGCCGATCCTCAATGCCTCCAACAACCTGGCGCTGCTGGGCATGCCGGATGTACCGAGCGGTGCTGAAACCACCGACGGCAACCAGACCCGTGGCTTGGCCGGTGAGATCATCTACCCGATCGTTGACGTATTCGGCTTCACCGCCAGCCAGTACTCCGCTGCTGCTGACGCGGTATTCAGTACTGAACTGGCCTTCATCAAAGATGCGCCGTACCAGTTCGAAGCCACTACGCCGACCATGCTGAGCCAGTACGTGGCTGCTGGTTTCGACGGCTACACCAAGAAAGACGTGCTGGCCCTGATGGTGCGTATGGATAAAAACCTGGCCTTTACTCAGTCGCTGCTGGGCACTGAAAAGCCGGCGTTCTTCTCCGTGCAGCTGTTTGACAAGTGGATCCAGAACTACGACGAAGACGACAACCTGCTGTACAGCGTGGGTTGGGGCGGCAAGGCCAAAGAACACTCAGTCATGGGTACCGCGATCCTCGACATGAGCTACGCCAACGGCCGTATTCGTCCGAACCTGGTGGTCGGTGCTGACCTGAGCAACGGCGGTGGTTTCGTCGTGCCGTCGGTGACTTTCGAGCTGTCCAGCAAGCTGAAGTGGAAAGTTGAGTACGACCACTTCTGGGATACCGGCTACCACGACGACAAGTGTGAGCCTGGCAACCTGGCTACCTGCGAAAACACCAGCCTGTTCGGTTACCTGCATAACCGCGATCAGCTGTACACCAGCCTGACTTACCTGTTCTGAGTTATTCCGGAGACTCAATCATGACTACATTTCGTCGTGCACTGCTGGCTGGCCTGATCGCCGCCAGCACTGTCGGTGCAGCCCAGGCCGGTGAAGTACCGGCTGGCACTGTGATCAATGCTGCCAACATCGAT
This sequence comes from Pseudomonas mendocina, assembly GCA_037482215.1. NCBI lineage: Bacteria > Pseudomonadati > Pseudomonadota > Gammaproteobacteria > Pseudomonadales > Pseudomonadaceae > Ectopseudomonas > Ectopseudomonas mendocina. The sequence continues at coordinate 4,675,642 of CP148074.1, read as the reverse complement.
CAGCTCAAAGACCAGACCTTTGAAGGTTACACCATCTCCAGCCTGCTGACCGAGAAGCTGGAATGGCGTATCCGCAACAACGGCATGCAAATGCCGCTGGCTGCCTCCAAGGAAGTGCCGCTGGACCCGCGTTGGGTCAAGGCTTCCCAGGCTAACGCCGGTAAAACCAGCATCAACAAAGAAGCCTGCCGTGTAGACGGTTGGGGCGCCGGTGCACCGTTCCCGGATGTGGATGTCAACGATCCGCAAGCCGCGGAAAAGATCATCTGGAACTTCCACCTGGGTCAGATCGTCGGTGACGTATCTCAGGTGCCGGGTTACACCCAACTGCTGATCGACGGTAAAAAAGGCGTTCACGCTGAGCCGGTTGCCGAGTTCACCCGTTACGCCATGAAAGGCCGTCTGACCGGTGACAGCACTGTAGAAGGTGATGGCAGCGAGCGCGGCCGTCAGCTGCTGTACTTCAAGTCGCCGTCCGACATGAAGGGCCTGGGCACTTACACTGTGATGTATGACTCGGACAAAGTGAACAGCGTATGGGCATACATCCCGGCTGTACGCCGCGTGCGTCAGCTGTCCGGTGGTGCGTGGATGGACCCGGTCGGTTCCTCTGACCAGCTGCAGGACGACCTGGAAATCTTCAACGCCCGTCCGTGCTGGTATCCGGAATACAAACTGCTGGGCAAGCGCAACATCCTGGCGGTGACTGCGAGCAAGCAGGGCGCGGATATCTGGAACAAAGACGGCAAAGACTACGCCACCCGTTACCCGGTCATGGACCCGAACCCACCTTACTGGAACTTCATCGGCAACACCTATGAAGTGCGTGAAGTGTATGTGGTTGAGGCGATCACGCCGTCGATCCACCCGTACAGCAAGAAGGTTCTGTACATCGACACCAAGTTCCCGCGCATCCACTACGGTGAGGCTTACAACCGTAAGGGCGAGTTCTGGAAGTTCATGGAATTCCACTCCTACTCCAACGAGAAGGATGGCGATATCCGTACCACTGCCGGTTCTGTGATCGACTTCCAGCGTAACCACGCCACCGTGTCGCTGATCGATACCACAACCTGGAAAACCAACTTCGACGCCAAATCGACTCAGTTTTCCCTGCAGGCACTGCAAGCAGCAGGACGCTGATTGCTGAGAAATCCCTTGTGTGATTTTAGTCCGGGCCAGCAATGGTCCGGGTTCTTTCTATAAAAAGCCTGTTTACAGGCGTATCAAACGGGTCGCTTGGCCTTGCGCCGTAGTCGCGATCCCAAGGAGAGTCCTGTGTCAATGATGCAAGCTGCACGTTTGCACGAGATTGGCGGCCGCTTTGTAGTCGACCAGATCCCAGTTCCAACCCCGGGCCCGCACGATGTGCTGCTCAAAGTCGCGGCCAGCGGCATTATCCCTAACCTGAAAAACGTCACCACGCATTTCCCGGAGTGGTATCCGTTCCTGCCGTTGCCGCAATTGCCGGCTATTTTCGGTCTTGATTCCGCCGGTACGGTGGCCGCTGTCGGCTCTGCCGTTACCAGCTTCAAACCGGGTGACCGGGTGTATGTGAACCCAGGTGTAGGTTGTGGCGAGTGCCGCCATTGCCGTGAGGGTGATGCACCACGCTGCGAGTCTTACACCTTTATGGGCTACTTCGGTTTTGGCCCCGGTTCAAAAGACGTCTTCAAGCGTTATTCCTACGCCGGTTATGGCCAGTACATGACGGCGCATACCCACAACCTGGTGCGTCTGCCGGACTGTCTGAGTTTTGTTGAGGCTACCCGCTTCGGTTATCTGGGCACGGCTTATGCGGCGATTCGCAAGGCCGAACTGCGTCCTTCGCAAAACATCCTGATCCTTGGTGCCAGCGGCACGCTGGGTGTAGGCGCGACTTTGCTGGCGCTGGCATTCGGTGCCTCCCGCGTATTGGTTGTGGCCCGTGACAAAGAGGCGCTTGAGCGCTTGCAGGCGCTGGACCCGCGCCGGGTTATTCCAGTTCAGTTGGGCAATGGTTCGATTCAGGAGCAGGTGCGTGCTGTGCTGCCATCCGGTGTCGATTCCATGCTCGATACGTTGGGCGCGAAAGCACCGACTGAGCTGTCGGTGGATGCCATGGGCGCTGTTGCCCGTGGTGGTCGCATCGTACAAATCGGTGGTGTGGCCGGGCCAATCCCGATTTATCCGCATCCGTTCATGTGTGCTCAGCTGCAATACATCGGCTCGCTGTGGTTCACCACCACGCAAGGCGAGGAGATGGCCAGCATGGTTGAGGCCGGCATTCTCAACCTGTCGCAGCTGGAGTCCCGTGCGTATCCGCTGGAGCAGTTGAACGAAGCCCTGGAAGACATTCAGTCCCAGGGCAACGGCTTCACCAACTTCCACATCCTCCACCAATAAATCCGTGCTGCGGTGGCCATTCAGGCCACCGCCTAAGCACCAAGGAGTTCTGCATGTCGCGTGCAAAATGTGTAGTGACCGGTCACGACGCTCAGGGACGTTCACGGGTTGTGAGTTCTGGCCCGATCCCAGGTGATGAATCGTTTGTGCATACACCGGGCTTCAGCGCAGCGGTGTTCTGGCAAACCTCGGCACAGCCGGAAATTGGCAATGTAAACCCGAATCCTCTGGCCGAACTGACCTCCATTGCGCCGGAGTTTGGGGGCACCAGTGCACTGTTTGTGACCTTCCCGCCAGAGTCTTCCTATGTGCCGAGCGAAGAAGAGCTTAAGGCTGCAGCGGAAGAAATGGCCGTGCGTCTACCGGGTATGGCGCAGCGCTTTGAGGAGGATGAGCCAGGCTTTCACCGTACTGAAACCATCGACTATGGCGTACTGATCGAAGGTGAGTTGACGCTGTGTCTGGATGGTGGTGTTACCAGTGTGTTGAAACCGGGTGATGTGGTGGTGCAAATGGGTACTCGCCACGCTTGGCGTAACACCAGTAACACTCCGGCACGCATGATGTTCGTGATGGTGGGGGCTAAACGCGTGTGATTTAGATTTAGAGTGCTTGAGCCATTGAGCGCGACCTTGCAAATCAGCCGTTTTTAACGATGAAAGGAGTCTGATTTGTGGGGTTTAGCTGTGTTTTTGACTGGCGATAGCGATATTTTCAGTTAACCCTGTGCCAGTGGTCTGGCAAATGGCCATTTAAGGCAATTCAGGCATGCTAAATGCTTGTTTTTAATGGCAGTAGGGGAAGTTTGATGTTCGTTTCATCAGGAGGGCTACATCCAGAGCATGCAAGGGGCGCAATCCCCTGCAAATGGAGCCATACCTATTTGCCTTGCCTTGAACTGGTGCGGCTCAGCCAGTAATGAGCTAAGCTGGTTCATGAGCGACAGCGATAACAAAAATGGGCTGTAGCACGAGCTGCGGCCGTATAAGAATCGTGTGATAGCGCGGTCTGGTTGCCTAGCCAGACCGTAGAGGGTTGTCCAAATGGAACAGCTAAGTTTCCGTCCTGTAACGCCGCCAGAGTCCGTCCTGGCCCGATATGAAATTTGCCGCACCCGTGATGTTGAAGAGGCTCGTCACTGGGGCGAGAGAATCTTCTGCGATAACCATCTGTGTAACCTGGACAGCAAAAGCCCGCTCAATGCCCGAATCTTTTACCGCAAGGTTGGCAATATCGGAATCGGCCGCATGAGCTATGGCGCTAATGTCACGATCAAGCCCGATGTGCTGGATACCTTCGCCCTGATTCAGATGCCGATCCGGGGTCAGGAAAAGATCGAAACGGGTGGTAAGACCGTGTTGTGCACGCCGCGTCAGGGTGTAGTCATCAATCCTCATATGCGTTCGGTTTTCAATCATGAAGCCGATACTGAAAAGCTCATTATCCGTGTAGAGCGCAGCCTGCTTGAGCGCTACTGTCAGCAGCTACTCGGACGCACGCTGCGTCATGGCATTGAGTTTGAGTCCGATATGCCGCTGAACACCGAAGCCGGAGCACGCTGGCTGCGTATGATCGGCTGGGTGTACGACAGCCTGTCTGTTGATGACGAGCTGTCACCACTGATGATTGCGCAAATGGAAAGTGGCTTGGTGACCATGCTACTGACTAACCATCCGCACAGTTACTCACAAGAGTTGTGCGCCGATGGTCCTTCACTGGCGCCTTCGTTTGTGAAGCGTGTTGAGCGCTATATTGAAGAGCATGCCCATGAGCCGATTTCGATTGTCGATATGGCCGAGCATGCCGGCGTCAGCAGCCGTTCACTGTTTACCGGCTTCCGCCGTTACCGCAACACCTCGCCGATGACCTACCTGAAGGAAATCCGCCTGCGCCGGGTCAATGAAGAACTTAAGCGCCTGACACCGGGTTCAGATACTGTCACGGCTGTTGCTTTCCGCTGGGGCTTTAGTCACCTCGGTCATTTCACCACTGACTACAAGCGCCGTTTTGGTGAGAGCCCATCAGAAACACTGGCGCGCTAAGCGCGTCAGTTTCTTTGCACAAGTTATTGTTTAATTCGCTGTTTTGGCCCTTTCAGAGTGATCTCTGAGAGGGCCTTTTAGTTGCGTATTTCTACTTATTTACCAAACGATAATCTTATTCAAACTGACCGGTTCAGCGTAGGGTAAACCGGGGGTTCTGGCTCAATGTCCCTATATAACGTGCATCTTTTTGCGCTTGCGGGATAAGCCAAACAGTATCGGGAGCGTCAGCCCGGACACAGCTTCTTAGGATGACACCAATCGCGCCACACAGGGTGGCGCTTTCCTGTCAGCTAGGGGGATAACAATAATGTCCGAGCAGCCAATCGTCCGCCGGCGTGTGGTTAAAACCGGCATCAGCGATGCCCGTACCAACAACGCCAAAACCCAAAGCCAGTATCAGCCGTATAAAGATGCAGCTTGGGGCTTTATGAACCACTGGTATCCGGCGCTGTTTAGCGATGAGCTGCCAGAAGATCATGTTGAAGGCTTCCAAATCTGTGGCGTGCCGCTGGTAATGCGTCGTGTGAACGGCAAAGTATTCTGCTTGAAGGACCAATGCCTGCACCGTGGTGTGCGCCTGTCCGAGAAGCCGATGTGCTTCAACAAGAGCACCATTTCTTGCTGGTATCACGGTTTTACTTTCGACTTGGAAAGTGGCGAGCTGGTTACCATCGTTGCCAACCCGGACGACAAACTAGTCGGCACCACCGGCATCACTTCCTACCCGGTTCAGGAAGTGAACGGCATGATCTTCGTCTTCGTTCGTGAAGATGACTTCCCACTGGAAGATGTTCCACCGCTGTCCCACGACCTGCCGTTCCGCTTCCCGGAAAACAACGAGAAGTTCCCGCACCCGCTGTGGCCGGACACCCCAAGCGTACTCGACGATAACGCACAGATCCGCGGTATGCACCGTACCGGTTACGGCAACTGGCGTATCGCCTGTGAAAACGGCTTCGACAACGCTCACATCCTGGTGCACAAAGACAACTCCATTGTGCACGCCATGGAGTGGGTTCTGCCGCTGGGCATCCTGCCTGCGTCCGATGATTGCATCACCGTTGTAGAAGACGAGAACGGTCCGAAAGGCATGATGCAGTGGTTGTTCACTGACAAGTGGAAACCGGTTCTGGAAAACCCAACACTGGATCTGAAAGTGGAAGGTGTGAAAGGTCGTTTCTACCGTACTTCCGTGGTTCTGCCGGGCGTTCTGATGGTGGAAAACTGGCCGGAAGATCACGTTGTTCAGTACGAGTGGTACGTGCCAATCACTGACGACACCCACGAATACTGGGAAATTCTGGTTCGTATTTGCCCGACTAAAGAAGACGTCGACAAGTTCGATTACCGCTACAAGTACATGTACAAGCCGCTGTGCCTGCACGGTTTCAACGACTGCGACCTGTACGCCCGCGAAGCCATGCAGAACTTCTACAACGACGGCACCGGCTGGGATGACGAGCAACTGGTTGCCACCGATATCTCGCCGATCACCTGGCGTAAAGTGGCCTCGCGCTGGAACCGTGGTATCGCCAAACCGGGTCGCGGCGTAGCCGGTTCGGTGAAGACCAGCAGCCTGATCTTCAAGGACACCGCAGACGGTCATCGCCCTGGTTACAAAGTGCGCAAGATCGAAGAGTGATCTGCCAGAACCAGCGCCCGGTAACGGGCGCTGGTTCTTTATTTCCGGATAGCCTGTATGCCCATTGAGTCTCCAAGCGAAAGTCAGTTCGTTTTGGTCGACGGTGTCCGCTTGCACTATCAAGTGCTGGGAAATGACACCGGACGCCCCCCAATTATCTTCACCCACGGCGGTGGGCCAGGCAGCACTGCCTGGAGCAACTTCCGCCTGAGTGCTGCAACCTTTGCGGCCCATCATCGTTGTTACTTCCTCGACTTGCCTCAATTTGGTCGCTCCGACATGGTGCTGGTTCAAGGCCCGCTCTGGAGTTGGCACGCTCGCAAAATGCTGGGCTTTATGGATGCCGTGGGCATTGTCAAAGCCCACCTGATCAACCAGTCTTTTGGCGGTGGTGTGGCCCTGCGCCTGGCGGCTGATAACCCTGAGCGCGTGGCTCGCATCATCACCATTGGCTCGCAACCGGTTGATCAGGGCGCACTCGCACCGCTGCCGCTGTTCAGCAAGCATGCGGCCAACCTGATGAGTGATTACTACCTCGAAGGTGGTGGGCCGAGCCTGGAAAAGATGCGTGTATTGCTGCAGCGCTATGAGCTGCATGATGACAAATGCTTGGACTCTGAAAACCTGCGCCTGCGTTTTCAGGCCAGTAACAACCCTGGCTACATTCAGCTGCTTAAAACGCCTGGTGCATTCGGTGACTGGGAGAATCTGCTGCCGGTGTTGAACCAGATAGAGTCACCCGTGTTGTTGTGCTGGGGACTGCATGACTGGTTTGGCAGTGTCGACGTGCCGATGATGATGCTTAACCGGCTACGCGATGGGAATCTGCACGTTTTCGGCAATGCTGCACATCACCTGCAGACTGAGTGCCCTGACGCGTTCAACCGTCTGGCCTCCTGTTTTATTGGAGCTGAACAATGAGTCTGCCTGACAACCTGCACTATCTCGATATGCAGGAACTTTCACTGCTGATCCGCACCCGCAAAATTTCTCCGGTCGAAGTGACCGAAGCCATGTTGGAGCGTATCAATTCGTTGGATGGCGTGCTGCACAGCTACGCCCGTGTTACTCCCGAATTGGCGCTGGAACAGGCCCATGAGGCTGAAGCGGAGCTAGCCCAGGGCATTTGTCGCAGCCCGTTTCACGGTATTCCACTGGCCTACAAAGACCTGTTCGACACCGCTGGTGTGGTGACTGCCGCGGGTATGCCTGTACACGCTAACCGTGTACCGCAGCAAGATGCCACTGTGGTAGCCAGACTGCGCGAGGCGGGCGTGGTGATGCTGGGGAAACTGCAAATGACTGAAGGCGCGTTTGCGATTCATCACCCTAGCATTGAACCGCCGGTCAACCCATGGGGAGCGAACCACTGGACAGGTGCTTCATCCAGTGGTTGTGGAGTGGCTACGGCGGCTGGCCTGTGTTTTGGCTCACTGGGTAGCGACACTGGCGGTTCGATTCGCTTTCCATGCGCGGCCAACGGCCTGACCGGGCTTAAACCGACTTGGGGACGGGTCAGCCGTTATGGTGTATTCGAGATGGCTGCCAGCCTTGATCATGTCGGGCCTATCACCCGCAGTGCGCGGGACACCCTGTTTTTGCTCTCGACTATCGCCGGTCACGATCCGCTTGATCCGACCTCAATGCCTAGCGTGTGCTTAGAAATCCCCGGTATCGACGAAAGCTTCAAAGGCCTGCGTGTCGGTGTCGATGAGAGCTGGCTGAGCGATGGTGTAGACCCGGAAATCCAGCAAGCTCTGCAAGCGGTTATGCAGTTGGTTGCAGGTGGCGGCGGACAATTGATCCGTGTGCGCATGCCGGATACCCGTGCTGTCAGCAGCAACTGGGAGGCCCACTGCGGCGTACAGACCGCTGTGGCCCATGACCTTACCTATACACAGCGCGCCAGTGAGTATGGTCCGGCTCTGAGCCGCCTGATCGAGGGTGGACGGGCACTGAGCGGTATGGATTACCAGCGTATTCTGCTCGACGCACAGCGCTTCACCGGTCAGATGGATGCCCTGATGAACGAGCTGGATGTGGTGCTTGCACCGGTGCAGCCGTATGCGGCACCAACCCACGCCAAGCTGGCCAGCTTGGCCCTGGACCCGGAAGCCAACCGCCGCCTTATTCAATTCACGGCGCCGTTTAACGTCAGTGGCCATCCGTGCCTGAGCCTGCCTATTGGCTTTACTCAGGGTGGCATGCCCATTGGCGGCCAGTTCATTGCCCGCAAAGGTGGTGAAGCCGTGCTGTGCCGTGCCGGTATGGCGCTACAAAAAGTCAGCGACTGGCATCGTCGCCGTCCGGCGGCTTATCAGTGAGGTAGCGTCATGGTGACTCTCTTCCGGTTACGAGCACTGCAAGCAGCGCGTCATGCCGAGGTACTGGGGGAGGGCGCGCCATGAATAATCGCCTAGCAAAGCAGGGGTATCAGTCTCTTCAGGTCCTGCGCTCGCGGGACCTAGATGAAACCCGCAAACTGGTGGCGGATGTGTTCTGCGAACACCGTTTGCATAACGACAGCGGCCACACGCTCAATTATCAACACAGCTATCTAAGCACCGGCCACATCAGCTTCAGCCAGATCAGCTATGGCGCGCAGGTGAAGATCCAACCGGAAAAGCTGGACAGTTTTTACCTCATTCAAATACCGCTGGCTGGGTATGACACCCTGCAAATCTGCGGACGTGAGCAGCTCAGCGACCATCGCCATGGCAGCGTCCACGGCCCGGACGAAAGCCTGGAGATGAACTGGAGCGGTGACTGCCGCAAACTGGTGGTTCGCATCGAGCGTGAAGCACTGGAGTTACACGCCAGCAGCTTGTATGGGCACGTCATACAGCGGCCTCTGCGCTTTTATTCCGGCATGAATCTCGACCATCCGGCCTGTGCGGCCTGGCGTAATACGGCACGGCATATTTTCGGGGAATTGCAGCGCTCGCCGCAGCTGTTCGAGATGCCGCTGATCCGCAACCAGTTCGAACAGACCCTGATGACCGCATTGCTCTCCTGGCAGCCGCACAATCTGCTGGCAGAGTCGCAACAAACGCTGCCCAAAGTGCTGCCCCGTCACGTCAAATTGGCGGCCGATTACATACAGGCCAACCCGGAGGAAAACATCACCGTGGAATGTCTTACGGCCATCAGCGGAGTCAGCGGAAGGACCCTGTTTGCCGGCTTTGCCAAGTTCCTCGGCATGAGCCCCATGCGCTACCTGCGCGATGTACGCCTGGACCGCGTGCATCATGACCTGCTCGACCCCAGCAAACCCCGCAGCGTCACCCAGGTCGCCACCCGCTGGGGCTTCTATCAGCTTGGCCGCATGGCCAGTGACTACCGCAAACGTTTTGGCGAAAGTCCGAGGGAGACGCTGGTGCGGGGGCTGGTTCGATAACACCCAGTAGTGATTTAGCACCCAAAGTTACAGCTTTCTCGGCTAATCGAAGGGCGCTGAATGCCACTCAACAAGTGGTTCCTGATTCTCCGCCACTGGTCATACATGACCTGTAAGTGCTGATGTCAGGTCTTAGCGGCCCATAAATGATCCATTAGTGGCTAGTCAGATTCCGCGCTTACCAGAGAGTCGGCTGCAGACAATTTTCTGCACTTTGCGTATAGCCGCTGCATGATCTGAATATTGCCCTGCCACCCCTTGCTTCACATTGGTGATACGGACGACAACAGGCCTTCCGTTCCACCACTATGGAGCGAAGCCTTATGAGAACAATAACAATCGTAGGTGCCGGGCAAGCGGGTTTACAGCTAGGCATTGGTTTGCTGCAACAGGGTTATATCGTCAATCTGATTTCCAATCGTACCGGCGAGCAGATCGCGGCTGGCCGGGTGCTGTCCAGCCAGTCGATGTACGACATGGCGCTGGGTTTTGAGCGTGAACTGGGTATCGCTCTGTGGGATGACGTTTGCCCTCCCACTGATGGCGTGCACATGCGTGCGGGCAATCATGAGGGTTTGTTAGTGGACTGGCGGGCACGTATGCATGCGCCGGGACAGTCGGTGGATCAGCGCATCAAGATGCCGCGCTGGATGGATGAGTTTGTGCGCCAGGGCGGCAACCTGATTATCGAAGAGGCAGACATCGAGTCGTTGGAGCGTTACGCACAAAGTAGCGATCTGGTGATTGTCGCCAGCGGTAAGGGCGATATTGGTAAGTTGTTTGAGCGTGATAATGAGCGCAGTGTGTTTGATCGTCCGCTGCGCACCATCTCCCTCACCTATGTACACGACATGCTGCCGCGCAAGGACTTCAGTGCGCTGAACATCAGCATCAACCCAGGTGTTGGCGAATACGTAAACTTTCCCTGCATCACCCACACCGGGCCTGGCGACATCATTAACCTGGAGTGCGTACCCGGTGGTCCGATGGATCGTTGGGAGGAAGTCACAACGCCTGCAGAGCACTTAGAGCTGGCGGTCGAGTTGATTCGGGAGTTCTTCCCATGGGAAGCCTCGCGTTGTGAAAACCTGCGTCTGACCGATGACCTGGGCACGCTGGTAGGACGCCTTACTCCGACTGTGCGCAAGCCGATTGGCGTGCTGCCTTCAGGCCGTACTGTATTGGGAATGGCTGATGCGCTGGTGCTTAATGATCCGGTCACCGGACAGGGATCCAACAACGCCAGTAAGTGCGCCAATGTGTACATGAAGTGCATTGTCGAGCAGGGTGTTGATGGTTTTGATGATGCCTGGAAACAAGCCACCTTTGAGCGTTATTGGGATTACGCACAATGGGTCACTAAATTCACTAATACCCATCTGCTGCCACCGCCTGATTCGGCTTTGCGCATATTCGCAGCCTGTGCTGCTAACCCAGCAATTGCAGCGACTGTAGCCAACGCGTTTGATGATCCGCAGAGTCTCAACCCCTGGTATTACGACCTGAATGAAGCTGAGCGCTTTATCAACAGTTTTGCCATGGCGAAGGAGGCTTGAAGTGACCCATTTCAAACTCACCGCCACCGGTTTAACTGCACTGTTGCTGACTTTTGCAGCGCAACAGGTCTATGCCACTCAAGGCACTTTCCCACATGGCTACGGGGTGAAATCCGAAGGCATGGGCGGCGTGGTGCTGGCGCTGCCGCAGGACTCTTTGGTGGGCGCATCCAACCCAGCCGGTATGGTTTGGGTTGGTACCCGCGTGGATGCTGGTGTGGCCTTGTTGCAAGTGGATAACGGCATAGAGTTCGCTGGCGAAACCGTCAGCGGTGTCGAAGACAATGACCTCTATATCATTCCGCAGCTCGGTGCGAACCGCATGCTGGATGAGGTCAGCAGTATTGGCCTTTCCATCGTTGGTAATGGTGTGGGTACCGCTTACGGCAGCGACAGCAATGTTGGTGGTCTTGAGCGTCCTGGCTCGGAGTTCCAGCAGATGGTCGCCACCGTCAGCTATGCACGCAAACTTAACGAGCGCCACAGCTACGGCATCGGTGTGATGCTGATCCGGCAGCAGTTGGATATCGACGGCACCTCCAGCATTGGCCTGCCAGAAGGGCGCGATGAGTCTTACGGCGCAGGGCTGCGTCTGGGCTATATGGGCAAACTAACCGATGAGCTGACCCTAGGCCTGAGCTACGCCACCCGTGGCTATATGGGCAAGATGAAGCGCTTTGAAAATCTACTGGCTGAAGGCGGCGACATGGATATGCCGTCCAACTACGGTATTGGCCTGAGCTACGCCAAAGGCGACTGGACGGTAGCTGCTGACGTGCAGCGCATTCTCTGGAGTGATGTGAAATCCCTCGGCAACCCCGGCGTCAGTCGTGCTACCGGCGCACCGGGCGACAGCGATGGCCCTGGTTTCGGCTGGCGCGATCAGACGGTCTACCGCCTAGGCATCGCCTACCAGGCCACTCAGGACCTGACTCTGCGCCTGGGCTACAACGACGCTAACCAGCTGCTCGACAGCCGCGATGGCTATCTGGGCATGCTCGCTCCGGCGGCTAACCATCAGCACGTCACCCTGGGCGCCACTTATCGCCTGCAAGGCGGCAATGAGCTGTCCTTTGCCTATGCCCGTTCCTTTAAGGACAAGGTGGACGGCGACGGTAATGGCCCAGACGCAGTGAGTTCGCCGTATATGGGGCAGCACTGGCTGTCATTTAGCTATGGCGTGGTGTTCTGAGGAGTGTGTGGATGATTGACCCTATGGCATTTCGTCAGGCCCTCAGCCACTTCGCCACAGGCGTTACGGTGGTTACGACGCGGGATGCTGACGACCAGCCAATTGGCGTTACTGCCAGCAGCTTTAACAGCGTCTCTCTGACGCCGCCGCTGGTGCTGTGGAGCATTGGGCGCAATGCCTATAGCTACCCAGCGTTTGCCGAGACCGAGCACTTTGCAGTGCATGTGCTGGGTGAGCACCAGCAGGAGTGGTCGAACCGTTTCGGCCGGGCTGGTGCAGACAAGTTCGGCGGGCTCAAGTGGCATGAAGGGATTGCCGCACTGCCGCTGCTTGAGGGCTGCCCGGTGCGTTTTGAGTGTGTGGTGGAACACCGCTACGAAGGCGGCGACCACATGATATTGGTCGGTCGTGTGTTGCGCGTGAGCGAAGCAGAACACGCTGCTGCACCGCTGCTTTTCCACCGTGGTCGCTATGCCGCTTTAGACAGTGCCTCAGAAGGCAGATAACGCGTAATGCTTCACGGTAGTCATGGATGACTACCGTTTCACGCAAGTAATTGCGCTTTAGGGATAACCACGTTTCCCAATGGAGCGCAGGCCCTGCGTTGCCCTTCCTAACATCGAATCCAAGCTTGGCCCCTCCGGGGCGCTGACGGCCTGTTGGGTCCGTGCGCTTCTGTTTGGCTTTACCCGCACTACGCAAGTCCCGTTTTTCGGTGGAACCCGGTTATGAATGAGCAACTACATCAAGTCACCCTGAACTTCGCCGATGGCGTTACCCACACATTCAGCGTTGCCCAGGGGGCCAATATTCTGGATGCCGCCATTGAGGCAGAGATGCCTGTGCTGTATCAGTGCCGTTCGGGGGGCTGCTCCAGCTGTATCTGTAATTTGGCTGAGGGTGAAACAGCCACACTACCTGGCGCCAGTTCATCGCTGATTTCCAGCGAGTTTGAAGCCGGTCAGCGTCTACTGTGCGTATCTGAAGCTAAGAGTGACTGTGTCTTTAACCTTGCCTATGGCAGCGAGGTAGGTTCGACCTCTGCCCACGAAGTGCATGCATTTATCGACTCGGTTGAGCGTATTGCCAGCAACGTCATGCGAGTGACTCTGGAGCTGGCAGATGGCGAATGGATGGAATTCCGTCCCGGCCAGTTTATGCAGATCGTGGTTCCAGGCCTGGGCGTGCTGCGCAGTTACTCGCCGTCCAGTACTCAAATCAGCCTGCCGAAGATGGAGTTTCTGATCCGTCTGCTGCCGGGCGGGGCCATGTCCACTTACCTCGAAAACGAAGCCGATGTGGATCAAGTTGTAACCCTCAGTGGCCCATACGGCGCGTTTTTTCTGCGTGAAGAGCATAAGCGCGCGCCTCACATCTTTGTCGCTGGCGGTACTGGCCTTGCGCCAATCATGTCGATGATCGACACCCTGCGTCAGACCAGCGGCCGTAAGCCGCCCATTCTGCTGAGCTTCGGTTGTGCCGTACCGGAAGCTCTTTTCTGCCTGGAAGACATCGAGCTGCGCAAGCAGTGGCTGCCGACGCTGGAAGCACGCATCTGCGTGGACCGCGAAGCCACTGGCGATATGCACCTGGGTAACCCGGTCAGCGCCCTGCGCGAAGGCGATGTCACCAGTCCGGACACGGTCGCTTACCTGTGCGGCCCGCAGCCCATGATCGATGGCGCTACTCAGCGTTTGATCGAGCTGGGTGTGAAGCCGGAAAACATCTTCGCCGAACAGTTTGTTGCCAGTAACTGAGGACCTGCCCATGAAACCGACGACTCAGCTTCCGTTTAGTGCCGAACAAAGCCAGTGGTATGAGCAGGCCCGTGCGCGCCTGAACCCTAAGCGTTTGCAAGAACTGTTGTTCAACCTGACCAACATTCACAGCCCCACCGGTGCGACCCGCGAAGCCAGCGAGTTTATGACTCAGCACATGCAGTCCATCGGCATGAAGTCGCGCTACTACCCAATGAACGACATCACCGGCAACGCGCTGGGTGAGTTCAAGGGCAGCGGTGGCGGTGCCACGCTGCTGCTGTACGCGCCGATCGACACGCACTTGGACCGTACACCGGGCGAAGAAGTCATCGTCGGTGATGGGCAGGAAGCTGACCTGCAGCCGTTCGCTCAGCAAGTTGATGACTGGGTTTTCGGCCTGGGTTCGTCCAACCCGAAAGCCATGATCGCCACCCTGACTGAAGTCGCCACCGCGCTGATTGAGGCCGGTGTACCGATCAAGGGTGATCTGCTGCTGGGGATGGCCGACGGCGGCATGCCGGTGGACATCAGCGAGCGTAATGCCGGCATGTCCAACGGTGTTATCCACATGCTCAACCGCGGTATGTACCCGGACTTCGCCATCATCATGAAGCCGTGGAACTGGGTCTACCACGAAGAGCCCGGCATGGCCTGGTTCAAGCTCAAGGTCAAAGGCACCCTCGGCTATGCCGGTGTGCCGCACAACATTCCGGGCTTCCGCAGCTCCGTAGTACCGGCTGCCACTGTGATTCAAGAACTGCAGCAGTGGATTCTCGATTACACCGAGCGCAACACCAGCGGCGTGATTCAGCCCCACGGCTGGATCGCCGGTGTGCGCGGCGGTCAGGTTGAGCGCCCGGCATTCCCCAGTGCGGTGACGGAAATCTTCTTCGACGTGCGGGTCAATCCGCGTGTCAGCCCGGCCAGCGTTAAGGCGCAGTTCGCTGAGTTTGTTGAAGACCTCAAGGCGCGCTTCCCCGATCTGGATCTGGACTGGGAGCAATACGGCTCGGCACCGGGCGGCACCACTGACCCGGAGAACTGGATCATCCAGTCGTGCAAACGCGGTTGGGAGCACATCGAACAGCGTCCACACGGCATGCCCGACATGCTCGCCGGGCAAACCGACGGTGCCGCTCTGCGCCGTTACGGCGTACCGACTGCGCGTATCGGCTGGCCGTGGCCTGCAACCGGTGCACCGCTGCCGGTGGCCGAAGGTCTGGGCGGCATGGGGGCGACCTATATCCCTGACCTGATGCCCTGCGCCGAGAAAATCCTCTACGCAATGATCGACACCCTGACCCGTCCGCGTCAGGAGCTGGGCCTGTAAGCCCCGGAGCCAATGATGAGCAAACGTATCAAGATGATTTTCCCGGTTCCGATGAGCGAGGCGACCCGCCCGCTGGTGGAATCGCAACTGCCGCCGGAACTGGTGCGCGCGGATATCGACGTGAGCTTTGTCGGTGCCGGTCAGGTCATGACCCTGGCTGACAGCTACTACGACATGGCAATCATGGAAATGGCCGTGATTGAAGCCGGTATCAAGGCCGAACAGGAAGGCTACGACGCAGTGTGCATCAACACCGTCAGCGACTCCGGTCTCGCCGCGCTGCGCTCGCGCCTGTCGATCCCGGTACTGGCTCCTGGCATTGCCGCGTTCCACACTGCCTGCATGCTCGGCCAGAAATTCAGCATCCTGACCATGTGGCCGCGCTGGTACCCGCTGTACCGCAAAACCATCAAGGAATACGGCCTGGAGTCGCGTCTAGCTTCCGTGCGTTCGATTGATGTGCGCCCGGACACCGAAGCTCTGCTGCAAGGCAAAGAAGAAGTGGTCTTCGCCAAGCTGCTGGAGCAGGCCAAGCGCGCCATCGAAGAAGACGGTGCGGACGTGATCGTTCTCGGCTCCACCACCATGCACCAGTCCCACGCTTACCTGGCAGCCAACCTGCCGGTGCCGGTGCTCAATCCCGGCGTGATCGCCTACAAGCAGTGCGAAGTGCTGCTTGACCTCGGCCTGTGCCACAGCAAGGTCGCTTTCCCAAGCCCGGAACAGAATAAGGACGAAGCCTTTATTCGCTGAGGCTGCGTCGAGGAGTATTGAGATGAAGATGTTCGATTCGACTGAAACTCACGCCACGAGCGACCTGACCATCGCCGAGGCGGTTGCCGCCTTCCGTGACGGCGTGCTGACCAGTGTTGAGCTGGTACACGCCTGTCTGGAGCGCTCCGAAGATGGCAAAGACCTCAACATCTACGTCACCTTGGATGGCGTTGGTGCGCTGCAAGCTGCACAGGCGGCTGACGCTGCGCGTAAAGCCGGTGAGCCGCAGAAGCCGCTGAGCGGCATTCCGATTGTGGTCAAAGACAACATCCACGCCGCAGGCCTGCAATGCACCGCAGGTTCACCGGCGTTTGCCGGTTTTGTGCCGACAGAAGATGCACCGACCGTGCGCGCGCTGCGTGATGCCGGGGCGATCATCCTCGGCAAAACCAACATGCACGAACTGGCCTTTGGGGCGACCGGCTACAACGGCGCGTTCAATACCGGCCGTGATGTCGGCGTGCGTAACCCGTATGACAGCACCCGCATTGCCGGTGGTTCGTCCTCCGGTAGCGCAGCGGCACTGGGCGCACGTATGGCGCTGGCGGCACTGGGCACCGACACCGGCGGCTCCATGCGTATTCCGCCGGCGCTCAACGGCTGCGCCTCGCTGCGTCCGAGCCAGGGCCGTTACAGCGACCGTGGCGTGATCCCGATTGCTCGCAGCCGCGACACCGTCGGCCCGATGGCTTTGTGCATGGCTGACGTGGCGCTGCTCGACGGCCTGATCACCGAAGAGTACGCCCTGCCGTCCGTGACCCTGAGTAACCTGCGTCTGGGGGTGCCGAGCGAGTTCTGGCGCAACCTGGATGAAGATACCCGCGAGCTGGCCGAAGCTGCGCTGGAAAAACTGCGCCTGCACGGCGTGACCCTGGTGCAGATCGAAGACGCTGGCTTACACGCACTGAATGAGCCGGTCGGCTTCCCCGTGGTCATCTATGAAGCCTACGACTGCATGGTTGAGTACCTGCGTGAGTACGGCCACGACATGACCATCGAACAGGTCGCCGAGAAGCTGCACAGCCCGGATGTCCGCTACATCTACGAAAACTGGGTACTGCCACGCAAGATGCCGGCCGGTGATGAGCTGGTCGATCTGACCCCGATCTATGAAGCCGCCCGCGACAGTGGTCGTCAGGCTATCCGTGAGCGCTATCAGGACCTCTTTGAGCAGTACGGCGTTGAAGCCCTGATCTTCCCGACTACCTGCGTGGTGGCTCCGCTGGCCAACGAGGAGGTGAACCTGCCGAGCAACTTCGAGCGCCTGATCCAGAACACCGAGCCGTCGGCCAGTGCCGGTCTGCCGGGTATCCAGCTGCCTATCGGCCTGGGTTCTCGCAGCGGTCTGCCGGTGGGTATGGAGCTGGATGGGCCGGCCTGGAGCGACCGTCGTCTGCTGGCCATCGGTCAACTGCTGGAAAGCATCTTCGGCCGCGTACCGCGCGCCTGAACAACCACGAGGAGTTGATATGAGCCAGAGCAGTGAGTGGCAAGACAAAGTCGTCATCGTCACCGGTGGCGCAAGCGGTATGGGGCGTGATGTCAGCCTGACCCTGGCCGCGCGTGGTGCCCGCGTGGTGATCGGTAATCGCAGTGCCGAAGCGGGCGAAGCCGTATTGCGTGAGATTCATGCAGCCGGTGGCCAGGCTGTATTCCGCGCCACCGATGTATCCAATCCGCAGGATTGCGAAGCGCTGGTGGCGCTGGCTGTGAACACCTATGGCCGCCTCGATGCGGCCTTCAACAATGCCGGATTGCAGCGTGCCTTTAACCCGATCCACGTCACACCGGATGTGGACCTGAGTGAGGTGATCGACATCAACCTCAAGGGCGTGCTGTACATGATGAAGTACGAAACCGCCGCCATGCTTGAAACCGGTGGTGGTGCGATCGTCAACAACGCATCCATTTTCGGCCTTAAAGGCATGGCTGAGACGGCCTGCTACATCGCCTCCAAGCACGGCATCGTCGGCGCGACCAAAGCAGCGGCGCTGGACTATGCCCGCCATGGCATCCGCGTAAATGCGGTGTGCCCCGGCCCGATGAAAACCCCAAGTTATGACCGCGTAACCGGTGGCGATGACCACATGTACGACGACGGCGTGCCCATGCACCGCATCGGCCAGCCCCGCGAAGTCACCGACGCCGTGCTCTGGCTGCTTTCTGACCAAGCCTCCTACGTTACCGGCAGCACCCTGTCGGTGGATGGCGGCATGGTCGCGCAGTAACGCGGCGATTTAAGGAGAACCCAAATGATCAATGCACTGAGTTATGTGGTGGTCGAGACCCCACATCTCGACGCCTGGATTGAACAGGCCCGTCACCATATCGGTTTGCATGTTGAAGAGGTGCAAGCAGGGCAATGCGTGCGCCTGCGTGCCGATGAAAAAATCCAGCGCCTGCTTGTCAGCAAAATTGACGGCGAAGCCACCATGGGCATGGGTTTCGAACTGGCCAACGCTGATGCCCTGAGCGTTATGCGCGGCAAGCTGGAAGAGGCCGGTTATGCCACTACCGAAGGCACGGCTGAAGAGCTGAGCCTGCGTGGCGTGCAGGGCATGATTCACTTCCGCGACCCGGATGGCGTGCGCATCGAGGTCTGCCACGGCCTGGGCGATGCTGTTGCACTGTTTGAGCCGGGCCGCCCGATTGGTGGTTTCCGTACCGGTGACATGGGCCTGGGCCACGTTGCGCTGATTACCGAGCACTTCGATGAGCTGAGCCATCTGTACCGCAACATCTTCGGCTTCAAGGTCAGTGACCACACCCAGGCGCCGTTCCGCGTTGAGTTCCTGCACTGCAACCCGCGCCACCACACCATGGGACTGGCCCATACCGGCGGCCCGGCGAAGATTTATCACCTGATGCTCGAATACAACGATTTCGACGATGTTGGCCGTGCCTATGACATGGCGCTGGAAAAACCGGAATCCATCGGCGTGACCCTCGGTCGCCACATCAACGACCACGTCACTTCGTTCTACCTGAAAAACCCCGACGGCTGGATGTTCGAGCTGGGCTGGGCCAGCCGCACGGTCGGCCCGGATTGGGAGGTTGAGGAACTGCAGGGCATGAGCCTGTGGGGCCACGACCGTACCTGGTTGCCCGATCACAAGCGCGAAGAAGCTCGCCAGATTCTCAAGCGTCTGTCAGCACAAGGCGTTCGCGCGCCCGTCGTCACCACTACGCAAACTGCCAAGGCTAAGCAATGAGTACTAACGCATCCCCGGAAATCGCCAAAAGCATTCAGATTGGCGAATGCACCCTTAACTATCACGATCAGGGCGAAGGTGATGTCATCCTGCTGATCCACGGTTCCGGTCCAGGTGTGACCGCGTGGGCCAACTGGCGCGGTGTTATCCCGACCCTGTCGCAGCGCGCCCGTATCATCGCCCCGGACATGCTCGGCTTCGGCTACACCAGCTGCCCGTCCGAGTGGAAACTCGACCCGGCAACCTGGGTTCAGTCCCTGGTTGGCTTGCTCGATGCCCTGAAGGTTGAGCGTGTGTCCATCGTCGGTAACTCCTTCGGCGGCGCCATTGCCCTGGCTTTCGCCAAGGCGTATCCACAGCGCGTACAGCGTCTGGTGCTGATGGGTGCAGCCGGTCTGTCGTTCCCGCTCACCGATGGTCTGAACAAGGTTTGGGGCTATCAGCCATCGCTGGACGCCATGCGTGAGCTGATGGAAGTGTTTGCCTACGATCACAGCATCATCAACGATGATCTCGTGCGTATGCGCTACGAAGCCAGTATCCGTGACGACGTGCAGACCCGTTTTGCCCAGCTTTTCCCGGCGCCGCGTCAGCAAGGTGTAGAGATGCTCGCCTTGGCCGAAGACGACCTGCGCGCACTGCCGCATCAGACCCTGCTGATCCACGGTCGTGACGACAAGGTGATCCCGCTGGAGTTGTCTGAGCGCATGCTGCGCCTGATCCCCCATTCCCAAATGCATGTTTTCGGCGAATGCGGCCACTGGGTACAGATTGAGAAAGCCCAGGCCTTTACCCGCCTGCTGGTCGACTTCCTGATTGAACAAGGAGCTTGAACATGAACCGTGACACCATTAAAGGCCGCTGGGCAATTTTGTCCTGGGAGCAACTGTACGATGACGGTCGTGTCGTGCTGCCTATGGGGACTGAGCTGGAAGGCTTCATCGAGTACAGCGATTTCGGCATGTTCTGCGTGGTTGCCAAGAAAGACCGTCCGGCTTTCACCACAGGTGGTCAGTGGAACGCTGAAGACGCTGAGAAAGCCGCCGCCTATAGCAGCTACCTGACTTATGCAGGTGGCTACGAGGTCAACGGTGACATCATCACCCACAAAGTCAATTACAGCATCTTCCCGAACTGGGTCGGTGGCAGCCAGCACCGTAAGGCAGTATTCGACGGTGAAGTTCTACGCTTGGAAGCCCGTCTGGAAGAGGGCACTAGCGAAGCCCGTACGGCTCGTCTGAGCTGGAAGCGCGTTGCTGCACAATAAGTGACCAGCTGCACCGGTGCGTCCACGCAACGCGCCGGTGCTGCGTCCATCTAAGGGGCTGACTTGTCGCTTAGCCACACGTCTAGCTGCTGATTGTTGTGCAATGGAGTAACGTTAGTGCCAAGGGATTCGGGTTGCTTGCCTGGGTCCTGACTGGTTTCTCGTTACTGGCCCCGACAGGCCGCGCCTACTGATAGGCGTGTTGCGCCGTTGTCGTGGCATCACAGCAAGGCGAATCATGCCCATTCGTTATGCCCGCAGCCTTACAGGCCAAGCCCGTACGCCTATCGCCAACCGTCATCTTGGTGTTGTCCTGGCGTTTATTGCCGGTGCGATCAATGCCGGTGGTTTTTTAGCCGTTCAGCAATACACCTCGCACATGACCGGGATTGTTTCCGGCATGGCGGATAACCTTGTGATTGGCGAGTTCACCTTGGTATGGGCCGGTTTGGGGGCTGTATTGGCCTTTCTACTGGGGGCCATTTGCACTTCGCTGATGACCCACTATTCGCAGCGCCGAGGCCTGCAAAGTGAATATGCCTGGCCGCTTTTGCTGGAGGCTGCACTACTGCTTTGTTTTGGGTTCCTCGGCGCACGTTTGGCGGAGATCGATGGTTTTTATGTGCCGCTGACGGTCTTGTTGCTGTGCTTCATCATGGGGCTGCAAAACGCTCTGATCACCAAGGTTTCCCGGGCAGAAATCCGCACCACCCACATCACGGGTATCGTTACAGACTTGGGGATCGAGTTGGGCAAACTCTTCTACTGGAACCGCAACCGCAACGATGAAGTGCCCCGCGTCATCGCAGACAACCGCCGCCTGTGGCTGCTCGGTTTACTGGGCTTTTACTTCTTCTTAGGCGGCGTGACTGGCGCGCTGGGCTTCAAGCACATGGGCTATATCTCCACCGTGCCACTGGCCATCGTGCTGGTGCTGCTGGCCAGTGTGCCGGTGCTGGATGATGCCCTGAATGTGTTGCGCCGCTGGCTAGGACGTAACGTGCAGTGACTGTGTTTTATACCGTCGCAAAGGCACGATACCGACCTGCATACCGAAGGGCTTGAACACGCTATTGAGGGTCTCTACGGTCGGGTTGCTGGTATCCTGCTCCAACTGGCGTAGCGTGCGCAGGGCGACTTTGCACATGCGGGCGAAATCGGTCTGATTCAGCCCCGTTACGCGTTGGCGCAACTGGCGGATCGCCTGACCGAAACTGAGGCTGCCCTCGCTCAATCCCTGCCTGATTTCATCCAGCACGATCTGCCGGTCTTCACGGATTTTGCTCATAGCAGCCCCCAGTCTTTCAGTGTGGCTTGCAGTCGTTTCAGGGGAATCATTGGGGCATTCCAGGTTTCTTCCGGCAGGCCAAGACCCAACAACAGGTCAGGCAGCGCGAGGCAGGTTTGGGCGTCTGCGCGCAGGTGTTCGAACAGCTGTTCGGGATCGGCAAACTCAGCCAGCTCAGTGCAGAGGGCACGCCAGTTGGTTTTGCCCAGTTGTTCGATATTCGCGGGCCACTTGCTGGTGCGGACAATACCTTCCGGGTCCATCACCATTGGGGCAAGGTCGTATATCGGCGCAAACTCGAGGCGCTCGTCTAAGCGCAGGATCGACAGGTTACGGCCATGGTTATCCGTGTTACCGAGGACCTGGTTCAGTAAATCACGGCGCAGGTATTCGCTGACTATGACCGGGATCTCATCTCGCTGTCCTGCTTCAGCCCAGGCTTGGGCCAGTTGCCTGATAACCTGCATGTGCTCCAGACGGCTGCCGGGGCGAGTGATACCACACAGCGAATACATGGACTCGACCGCCCGGTACTGAACACCATCCGCCGCGGCCACGCGGTCAAAGCGCTGCATCCACAGGCTTGGCTTTGCGGCCGTTTCGTAAGCGAGCCCATCAGCGCTGATGGTGTTAAAGCCCAGCTGATTCAGTGCCTGGTAATAGCAGTATTCACTGCGCAGGATATTACGGTCGGTTTCGGTTGCAGTGTTACGCGGAAATTTAACGAACCAGTGCTGTTTGACCTGATCATCTGCCAGCAAGGCATCGGGATAGATCAGCCCGTCTGTACCCTCGGCCAGCAACAGTTTCGGCGCCTCGCCACCTGCTCCCGTGGCACCACCCACCGCCACGCCCTGTTCGTAGGCGTAATCAAGAAAACGCGTGTCACGCTGGATCACGTCATCCCGGGAAAAGCCAATGACTGCACCTGTGCCGAGAAATCGGCTGAGGGATTCTTTAACGCGCATATGCCCCACAGGCGCCGGGGTGCAGTTTTGCAGCAGGTAGAACTCTTCATCGGCATCCAGTGGCACGCCCATACGCGCCAGAATCAGGCGTCGGGCTGCACCGGAAGGAATGACGTCATGCAGAAAGGCTGGAGCAATGTCATGGGCTACCTCCCATGACAAAGGCCATCTGGCCGAGACAGCAGGGGCTTTGATGGTGCTTAGGGCATCCAGATTTTCGACCAGATAGGTCTCCAGATAGCGCGTGCTGCATTGGCTACGCAGACCCTCAGCAGGTGTATCAAAGGTGATGGTCAGTGCATCTTGCCAGCGTCCATTGTTATGGACTTGCAGGGTCACGGTGTTATTACGCTCATCAGGCATTTTAATGCCTCTCAATCTGGACCTATTAGGCTAAATAAGCATTATTTTGCCTATTTAGTCCAATCCTTTCCTTATAAAAGGTATTTTAATACCTATTTATGGGTTGTGATGCTAAATTTTAGGTATTTAAATGCCTATTTTGGGATATGGCTGATCCGCCTGAATAGGCAAGACGGATCAGCGCGGGAGCGTTACTGCGAATCCCGCAAGCGTCCGGCTGCCTCCAGCAACATGTGCTCAGTGCCATCCCAGCCCAGGCAAGCATCGGTGATGGACACGCCGTAGCGCAGCTCGCCGCCGAGGCTTTGTGCGCCGTCGGACAGGTGGCTTTCGATCATCACCGCACGCAGGGCGTGGTCACCGGCCAGGCGCTGTTCCAACACGCTGTTGAGCACCTCAGGCTGACGCAGTGGGTTCTTGCCGCTGTTGGCGTGGCTGCAATCCACCATGATCTTCGCCTCAATACCCTGTTTGGCCAGCTCGGCACGGGCAGCTGCAACGCTCTGTGCATCGTAGTTGGGGCCGCTGTGGCCGCCACGCAGAACGATATGGCTGTCTGCATTGCCTTCAGTCAGCACCAGTGCCGGATGGCCTTGTGCATCAACTCCGAAGTGCTGATGAGCATGGGCGGCGCTGCGCATGGCGTCGATGGCAATGGAGAGGCTGCCGTCGGTGCCATTCTTGAAGCCCACCGGCATGTCCAGGCCGCTGACCAGTTCGCGGTGCACCTGAGATTCGCTGGTGCGGGCACCAATGGCGGCCCAGCTCAGCAGATCATCGAAGTAGCCCGCCACCAGCGGTTGCAGAATCTCAGTAGCCAGCGGTAGACCCAGCTCCAGCATGCGCAGCATCAACTGGCGTGAGCAGCGCAAGCCCTCGGCCATATCACCGCTGCCGTCCATCGCTGGGTCGTACACCATGCCTTTCCAGCCCACGGTGGTACGCGGTTTTTCGACGTAGGCGCGCATCACCAGCAGCAGTTTGTCGTCGACACGTTTGCTCAGTTCGGCGAGGCGTTCGGCGTATTCCAGGACAGCTTTTTCATCGTGCAGGGAGCAGGGGCCGACGACGACTAACAGGCGTGAATCGCGGCCATCGAGAATGGCGCGGACGGCGTCGCGGTGTTGCTGGATTTGCAGAGCGAGGGTGGCGCTCAGCGGCAGTTGTTCGCGTAACTGGCTGGCGCTGGGCAGGCGTGTGGTCTGGCGGCGGGCAGGGATGCTGACCTGCTGCTGAGCGCTGTTGATGCAGGTATTAAGATTGGTTTGCAGGGCTACGGACATGGTGCTTTTCCTTAGCCGGGCGGCGTGGCCGCGCGCGGCTTTCTATCTGGGATGTTGGGGTGTTCGCGTTGGTGTGCGGCCGCAGTTCAGGCCGTTGGTAAATCGCCAGTCGTAGCGGTAATAGCGGTTGAATGTATACATGGTGTGATCCTCAAAATTAGGCCGTTGTGCAGCCGGAAAAAACAAACCCCCGGTCGGGTGGCCGACCGGGGGTTTCGAGAAACTGTCTGGTGGCGACCCTTTTTGCCAGGGCGCCTGTGGGGTATCAGGCGCGCTTGTGGCTAAACCAATACCCATAAAAGAAATAACCGGTCGCAGACACGTCCGTGCGGGCAGCCGACAGCGCGATGCTGGGCGCATCGAGGCAGGCAAGCGACAGGGACAGTGTGGACGACGACATGGAAATCTCCGTTGAATAGGCCCGAAGTTACTCCTTCAGGCGCGTTGATTCAACCCGAAGTTGATGACAGGCCAATGACGTTAGGCGCATCGGCACTGTGGATCTGTTATTAACGCTCAGTCGCCGTGATCCACTTGCTGACCTGCGGCGGCTGGTAAGCACGGATAGCTTCGATTAGAGAGTCGATGCGCTTTTCCACGATCAGCATGGTGCGGTGCTCTGGCTTGACGAAGGCTTCGTTGACCATGTGATTAAGGAACAGGCCAAGCTGATCGTAGTAGCCGTTGATGTTGAGCAGCGAGCAGGGTTTGCGGTGGTGGCCCAATTGCGCCCAGGTCCAGACTTCGAATAGCTCCTCCAGCGTACCGACGCCGCCCGGCATGGCGATAAAACCGTCCGAAAGCTCAGCCATAAGGGCCTTGCGCTGGTGCATGGAATCGACCACACGCAAATCGTTGAGGCCGGTATGGCCGACTTCCTTTTCCCATAGCGAGCGCGGAATGACGCCGATCACCTCACCACCAGCCTCCAGCGCCGCATCCGCGACTGCCCCCATCAGGCCGACCGAGGCGCCGCCGTAAACCAGTCCGATTTCTTCTTCTGCCAGAGCCCGGCCCAGTCGTTTGGCACCCTCCAGATAAACTGGATCGTTGCCGGGGTTGGAACCGCAAAAGACACACAGACGCATAGGTATTCCTCCTGAATTCATCTGCCAAAAAGCGAGCAGACCGGTGAATGTAGCAGGTGCCAGTGACAGGCAGGAGACCGTTGATCTTGGATGCTGCGAGTGACGTTTTTAACGTGCGCCTCCTTGCGCAGGAGCGAACAGCTTTAACGGTAGCAGGGGCGGGGGCAGATTATTCGTTAGCTCAGCAATTTGTGGATAACTTTTTTGGAAGACACTGAAAAACAGCCCGTTAGCGAGTGCTTGATCGTCTATTAGGTACATACAAGGCGAGATTTAGAGCTTGCTTCCACTAAGGTTATCGAGGCCCACAATGAGCTAATTGCGTGCCAGAGCTAAGAAAATAGGCGTTTTCTACGTGTGAATGCTGGACGAGCAGGAAGGAATGCACCGCGTGGCGCGAAATGTCAAGCTGCGCAACTTTTTGCACAGTGATCTGTGGATAAGTCTGTTAATAGGTGGTGTAAGTAACTGTGAATAATGATCTTTAGACGACTGCGCAACTTCTTGCACAGCACTGCGCAAGAAGTTGCGCAGTTGCATGTATTTATTGGTTGTTTTCTGATCAGTTGATGATGGATAAATCTCATATCCGATTGATATTTAAGGTATTTATACGTTTTGGCACGGAACTGGCTAACCATTTGGTCAGGATCAATCCCGATCCTACGAATTTAATTCAGGCAATGGAGAGCTCTCATGCCAACACCAGCGTATCTGTCCCTCGAAGGCACCAAACAAGGTCTGATCACCGCAGGCACCTTCACCGAAGATTCCGTCGGCAACATTTTCCAGGAAGGTCATGAGGACCAGATTCTGGTTCAAGCATTCAACCACCAAGTTATCATCCCGCGTGATCCGCAGTCCGGCCAGCCGACTGGCCAGCGCGTACACAAGCCGCTGATGATCACCAAAGTATTCGACAAGTCCTCCCCGCTGATCTTCAACGCCCTGACCTCCGGTGAGCGTCTGAACAAGTGCCGTCTGGAGTGGTACCGCACTTCCTCCACCGGTACTCAAGAGCACTACTTCACCATCGAGCTGGAAGATGCCGTGATCGTTGACGTGCAGTCGCGCATGCCGAACTGCCAAGACCCGAACATGTCGCACTTCACTCACCTGGAAGACGTGTACTTCACCTACCGCAAAATCGTCTGGACCCACGAAGTATCCGGTACTTCCGGTTCTGACGACTGGCGTACTCCAATCTCCGCTTAATTGCTGCGAGATTGAGACTCACATCGACCAGGCTAGCCCTGGTCGTTGTGCTTTAAGCCTGCCTTGAGGTCGGCTGATTCATGGAATGAATTGCGAGGAACACGTATGTTCGCCCCTGCCAACCAGACTCACTTCAGCCTCACCATCGAAGGCGTTCGGCACGACCTACAAGTGCTGGCCTTTACCGGGCGTGAAGCCATCAGCAAACCGTACGAGTTTGACTTGGAGCTGGTCAGCGAACGTCCCGACCTCGATTTGGAAAGCCTGCTGCATCAGCGCGCCTTCCTCCAACTCAGCCAGAACGGTAATGGCATTCACGGGCTGATCTACCGCATCGCCCAAGGTGAGTCCGGCAAACGCCTGACCCGCTACAAACTGACCCTGCGTCCGCAGCTCAGTTACCTGGCGCACCGCCATAACCAACGCATCTACCAGTTCCTGACGGTTGAAAAAATCATCAGTCAGATCCTCGAAGAGCACGGCATCCAGAGCGACGCCTACCAATTTATCCTCAGCTCGATTTACCCCGAGCGTGAGTACTGCGTGCAGTACGACGAAAGCGACCTGCACTTCATCCAGCGCCTGTGTGAAGAAGAAGGCATTCACTACCACTTCGAACACAGCAGCGACGGCCACAAACTGGTGTTTGGTGACGACCAGAGCGTGTTCAGCCAGCTGCCTGCAACCGCCTACCAGCAAGACACTGGCTTGGTCGCTGACGAGCCCGTCATCAAGCGTTTTGGCGTGCGAATGGAAACCCGCACCAGCCGGGTGACCCGCCGCGATTACGACTTTGAAAAACCAACCTTCCAGCTCGAAGCCGCCGTGAAAGGTGACGCTAAACCAGACCTGGAAGACTACGACTACCCCGGCCGTTTTATTGAGCGTGAACGAGGCAAACACCTCAGTCAACGCGCCCTTGAACGCCACCGCCACGACTACGAGCTGGCCACTGGTGAGAGTGACCAAACGACCCTGATTAGCGGCCACTACCTGCCGTTGGCAGAGCACCCGCGTGACGCGTGGAACGACCTCTGGCTGCTGACTGAAATCCACCACGAAGGCAAACAGCCACAAGTGCTGGAAGAAGCCACACCCAGCGATGTGAAAAGCGCTGATGGCTTCCAGCAGGGTTACCGCAACCGCTTCTACGCCACGCCGTGGGCCGTACCGTTCCGCCCGACCTTGGAACACCCGAAACCGCGCATCCTCGGCAGCCAAAGCGCCGTCGTCACCGGCCCGCAAGGCGAAGAAATTCACTGCGACAAATATGGCCGGGTCAAAGTGCAATTCCACTGGGACCGCGAAGGACAAGCCAACGACAAAACCAGCTGCTGGCTGCGCGTCTCCTCCGCTTGGGCGGGGGATCGCTACGGTGCAATCGCCATCCCACGCATCGGCATGGAAGTGCTTGTCACCTTCCTCGAAGGCGACCCCGACCAGCCACTGATCACCGGCTGCCTGCACCACGCCGCCCATGAAGTGCCCTACGACCTGCCTGCCAACAAAACCCGCAGCGTGTTCAAAACCCTCAGCTCACCGGGCGGTGGCGGCTACAACGAACTTCGCATCGAAGACAAAAAGGGTGCCGAACAAATCTATATCCACGCCCAGCGCGACTGGGATGAAAACATCGAGCACGACCAAAAAATCCGCATCGGCAACGAACGCCACGACACCGTCGAAGCCAACAGCTACAGCGAATTCAAAGCTGAAGAACACCGCACCACCCACGCGGATCGCAAAAGCGAAATCAAAGCCAACGACCACCTCATCGTCGGCAACAACCAGCACATCAAAATCGGCGACAGCCAACTGATCAACGCAGGCCAGGAGATTCATCTCTCCAGCGGCCAGAAAGTCGTTATGGAAGCTGGTAGCGAACTCACCCTCAAAGCCGCCGGCAGCTTTATCAAACTCGACGCCAGCGGCATCACTATGGTTGGGCCGGTGATTAAAGTGAACTCTGGTGGTTCGCCGGGTGTGGGATCGGGGGCAGCGCCGGTACCGCCGGGTAAGGTGAAGCCTGCGGATGCGGATAAGGCAGGCATGCCGCTGGAAGCATTGCTAAAACAGAACCTTGTTTTCCGCACCACCCAGTCTGGTGTCTGTGAAGTGTGTGAGGCGGCTAAAAAGGCTAAAGCTGAGGGTGGCGTATGAGTGCTCCCAGCGGAAAAGGTGCGTTGCTGATTGATGGTGCCCGTTATGAGGACGCCTTCGCCTGGCTGTATCAGAACTTTCCGGATCATCAACCGCTCCCGTTATTGCAAGGCACGCCGTATGAACCCATCGCAGATGCAGGTCCTATTTTGTTTGATGCCCCAGTGGGCAGCTCTATTTACGAGGCGTGGCGAAGTGGGCAGAGCATTTTAGGTGGCGTGTGGTTGCAATCGGGTGCAAAGGCATCAGAGCTTTCGTTCATCTTGCAGCGGCGCTTACGTATTTTTACTCCGGAGCGTCGCGAGCTTTGGTTGCGTCTAGGAGATGCTCGCCCGCTTTACCGCGCTTGGCAGGCAGAGGCGCAGTGGCCGGAAGGTTTCTGGCACAAAATCAATGCTGTTTGGTTGAAGCACGAATCCAGTGTTGTACAGGCCTGGAGCAACGAATACCCAGACAAAGACAGCGCGCCCGCAAATACCGGATTAACGGCCCAACTGATGCTGGATTGGCCTCTGCTAGAGGCGTTGGCAAGTCAGGACGATACAACACAGGATGTGAACGCATGACCACTAAAGACACAGCCTCCATACCCGCCGCCTGTCCTCTGCTGAGTGCCATCCTGCCGTTGCGTTACGCCATTGGGCCAACTACCGCTGTTGATACCAATGCCTATGGTCTGCCTGCACTAGAGGGCAACTTCCCTGACCTCGGCGAAACCGAGCCAGAGTTGGCTCACCGCTCGCTCAACTACACAGCCCGTTTGCTAAGGGATGGTTGGCTTTATGTATGGCAGAGCGGGCTGAGCAAACTGGTTGAATACAGCGTCAGCAACGCAATGCTTAGCCAAACATCTCGCGGCGGTAAGGTGATCGATGGGCGCAAGTTGCCCTACGTGCTGGTTCCTGCTGGCGAGGTGGCGATGTTGGTCTGGTCACCCACAAAATGGAGTGACGCGCAGTTTGCATCGGCTAAAGCTAATGCCGCCGTGCGGCAGCGGGTGATGCGTTCAATAACGCCCGGCGCTGCTCCTTTCAGCGGCTCTGTC
The DNA here is from genome assembly GCA_037482215.1 of Pseudomonas mendocina. NCBI lineage: Bacteria > Pseudomonadati > Pseudomonadota > Gammaproteobacteria > Pseudomonadales > Pseudomonadaceae > Ectopseudomonas > Ectopseudomonas mendocina. The sequence goes on along the minus strand of CP148074.1, from coordinate 4,645,672 downwards.
AGCTCCATCCATGAGCGGATTGGCGACTACATGGACGCTAACGCCTATGGCTGGAGCTGTGCGCCGGAAACCTCGCACCGCACCATGTGGCAGAAGTTGTTGGCTGATATGCAGCGTTGCGAGCAGCAAGGTTATGCCCTGATCGATGATGCCTGGGGCGTGTTGATGGACCTTGCCCTGCTGTTGCGCAAGCGGCAGGAGACGTTTAATGAGCGTCGACATGTGCGTGGCGATGATTGGGTCATGGCCGGTGTGCTTAAGTCGCTGGCCGACAGTGATAAGCAGATTGCAGCGCAGCTTCCCAGCATTACCCGTTACTCAGAGCTTACTGCTGCATTGCGGGAACAAAACACCGAAGAGAATGCGTTTACTACTGATATCCGCCGTCTCAGTGGCTTGTGGGTGGACTGGTTTAAGACCCAATCCGTTACCGGTCCATACACAATGGATACCGCCTGCGGTCATTTCGACATTACTCAGGCTACTGCTCGGGAAGAGTTGGAGCTGCACTTCGCCGCAGCATGTCTTGGCCCTGCATCAACTAGCCAAGCAGCTAAGGCCATAGCTGAACAACTCAATATTGAAACCGTTAAAGGCAAACCTTGGTTGCTTTGGTCGCTGCTGGGCGTGGCCAAGCGCATGGGCATCGGCGAGATATCCTCACTGGTTGGCCTGACCGATGGCGTAGCCAGTGACGGTGCAACACTAATGGCGCAGGCCTCCGCTTGGGCACAGTCCGCTAACGTGGCGGCCGAGAAGCTGGCTCCGCATGTAGACAAAGCGTTGCCGGAGGCGTTGTTCACAGCGTTGGCCCCAGTGGCCGGGCTGGGCTTGCAGCGTGGTAATGAAGCCACCAAGGCGGTTGGTCAGCTTTATATGGCTGCCTCACTTGCCCGCAGCCAGCAGCGTTTGGCGGTGGAAATGGCAAGCCCAAGGCAAATGGGCGAGTGGCTAAGTGACTTGATGGGGACACGCCCTTCGGCACCAGCTCACATCAAACCGACTCAACTCAGTGTTGCTGTTTCAGAGGCATTGCCCTTCTTCCGCCTGATGCCAGCCCGCAACCTGCCGCCGTTGGTGGGGCAGTTGCCTTCGGTTGTAAATACGAAAGATATGATGAGCCTCGTTAAAGAAGGCCTAAACAGTGCGCCTCTGAAGTGTTTAGTGGTGTTGGTGGCGGGGGTGAATTTTGCTCTCGGGGGAGTGCAGGTAATTAGCTCTCCGTCAGTTAAACAAGGAATCAGTGTTCTTGGGGGAGCTGTGGGCTTAGCATCAGCAATATCAGCTCTTACTCAGAAAGCTTATGAGATAAGGTGGGAAAAAACGGTTGCAATCAGTGGGGTGAACTCGATTTCATCTCAAGTTGCATTAGCTAATGCTTTAGGAATCAGTGCTGCAACATCAGCAGGGCAGGCGGTAACTTGCGGTCTTGATGCGCTTATCTATGGAATAGAAACATTTGAAGCATACCAAAAGGGGGATTTAGACACGGCGGCAATCAATGCCAGCCTAGCCTTTGCATCTATGGCTAACTTACAGATTTATGTAAAAAGTTTTCGTGCAATACGAGCTGCTAGAGCCGCCGTGATTGCTGGCGATGCCGCTGCATTAGCACGAGGTATCAATGTAGCTCCGCATTTAGCAGCTCGCGCCCTTGGCTGGACTATCCTGATCGTAGGTGGTGTGTTGGCCCGGCTTTATACACAGGACACGCCATTGGAGACTTGGGTTAAGCAAACACGTTTTGGCATTCGCCCTGCTGACTGGTCAAAAAGCCATGCAGAGTCGATGACTGAGTTCTATAAAATTATCTTTCCCATCAGCTTTCGGGCCTATCGGCTTAACGAGCTGAACCCCTACCACGGTCACAGGGTCAACACCTACCTGCTGCTACGTTTACCGGGCAAAAGTGAGCTGACCGATGAAATGATCCGCTTCAAAGGCCACGAGGTTTGGGACAGCTTTTTAGGACTGGCCGGAACAAAGAAAAAGGTGGAGTGGACTGGTAAAGATTTTGACGCGCATATTGGTACGCGTATTGACCCAGAGCCCGGCGTAGCAGTTTATCGCCGTGTTTATCACGAGAGTAAAGGTGAACAATTTGATGGCGTTCGGGGGGAACTCACTTATTCCCCTATGGACGGGCTGACGTTGCCACCGATTGAAATCAAGGAAGTGATGTGGTTGTAAGTGATCTGCTCCAGCAGGCCCGTGCGCGCTTTGGGAGCTCACCTAGCGCGGTATTGCGTGCCGATCAACCAACCGGTGAAAAACCGTGGGAAATGCTTGTCACGGATGAACATACCGAGAACTATTTATCGTTAAGAGCTAACGGAGAATCAGATATAGGTTTGATAACGGGCATATTAGGAGAGGCCGTTTTCTTCATGTTTGCTCTGTTAATTCCATGGATGGCTGTTGTGGATAAGTGGGATGCTTTCAATTACTTATTACTGGTTGGTTTACCAGCAATTTTGATTCCATTTTTTTGGGAAACTCGTCGCCCACTTCCTCTGCCGATTTTATTTAACCGCCGCACCCAAGAAGTCTATTTCGACCATAACGGCGAGCTGTACCACACACCGTGGGATGGAGCCGAAGCAGTTGCTGGTGAGTTTATGCTGGTGGGCCCGCATACAGGCGGTATGCGCAATGCGTCCCTAGAACTATTGGTGCGTCGCTTGGGCGAGCCGGACAATGCACTGCTGGTCTCACTGGGCTTGCCAATGGGCAAAACCTTGCAAATGCAAAAGGGCTTTTGGGAGTGGTTGCGCGCTTATATGGACAATGGCCCTTGGTTTGATGAAAACGGCCAGCGCAGCGACTCTGATGCCTATGTAAAGGAGATGCTGAAAGCCTCGGCAATTAAACCGACTGACTGGCACAAATTTACATTGGATGAAATTCGTAAAAGCAAAGCTGAAAATGGCGGCAGCAATTATCTGAGCGCGTCGGATTTTTTTATTCTTTGCTACGAAATCCTGTTTTATCCCATGCACTGGTTGCAGGTGTTCACCTACAAAGTCGCCAAGCGCCGCTCCCGCAACCGCTGGCCTCAGATCGTCATGGAGCGTCTGCAAGACGGGGGGCCTACTACCCGCCTGATCGATCTGGAGCGTGAACGCGGCTTGGATGTTTGAGCCCGCTCGCTTGGGCATCATCGCCAATTCTGACGAGTCAGGGATTGCGTGAGCACTGCTGACTACTCCGTGCTACGGCCTGATCCAGAGTCCGGCGTGAGGGTAGGGTGGATAAGGCTTTGCTTATCCACCAGCGGGCAACACCAAACATACCTTTGGTGGATGGGGGAAGCGCCATCTACCCTACGTACTGACCTTGAACCCGGCGTAGCAGTTTACCGTCGTGTTTATCATGAGAGCAAAGGTGAGCAGTTTGATGGTGTTCGTGGTGAACTCAGTTATTCCCCCATGGAAGGATTAACGTTGCCACCGATTGAAATCAAGGAAGTGATATGGCTTTAAGTGACTTGATCCAACAGGCCCGTGCGCGCTTTGGTAGTTCGCCCAGTGTAGTGTTGCGAGCGGATCAACCAACTGGGGAAAAGCCTTGGGAAATGTTCGTTACGGATGAGCATACCGAGCATTACTTATCGTTAAAAGTTGGTGGGGACTCAGATAGGGGAATGGTGACAGGGTTTCTTGGAGGGATTATTGGTGTTGCTGCAATTGTTGCAAGCACCATCCTCTTATTAAGTGGTAATGCCGATGGAGTTTGGATAGGTCTTTTATTCGGCATCATCGCATTTATCGTTCCTTTTATCTGGGAAACACGTAGCCCACTTCCACTGCCTATTTTGTTTAATCGCCGTACCCGTGAAGTCTATTTCGACCATAACGGCGAGCTGTATCACACACCGTGGGATGGTGCCGAAGCAGTTGCTGGCGAGTTTATGCTGGTGGGCCCGCATACAGGCGGTATGCGCAATGCGTCGTTGGAGCTATTAGTGCGCCGTTTGGGTGAGCCGGACAATGCACTGCTGGTCTCGCTAGGTTTACCGATGGTGAATCGCCCCGGGTTTCGTGGAGGCCGTTTCGTTTAAGTCAGGCCGCCATGGCCTGACTTGCTTGTTGCTGGTGGAAGTTTGCCTCAGCCTCCGCAGGCGGGATATACCCGATTGAGCTCAACAGCCGCTGGTGGTTGTACCAGTGCACCCATTTCAAGGTCGCCATCTCAACAGCTTCACGACTCTTCCATGACTGCCGGTAAATCAGTTCAGCCTTGTACAGCCCGTTGATAGTCTCGGCCAAGGCGTTGTCGTAGCTGTCGCCCTTGCTGCCAACCGAAGGCTCAATGCCGGCCTCTGCCAGCCGCTCGGTATAGCGGATCGAGACGTACTGACTGCCACGGTCGCTATGGTGAATCAGGCCACCCATACGATGTGGCTGTCGGGCGTACAGCGCTTGCTCCAGGGCATCCAGCACGAAGTCGGTCTTCATGCTGGTACTGACTCGCCAGCCGACGATGCGCCGTGCAAAGACGTCAATCACGAACGCCACGTACAGCCAGCCTTGCCAGGTCGAGACATAGGTGAAATCCGACACCCACAGCTGGTTCGGGCGCTCAGCATGGAACTGGCGTTGGACACGATCCAGCGGACACAGCGACTTGTCGCCGGCCACCGTCGTCCGTACAACCTGGCCACGCCTAATTCCCTGCAACCCAGCTCGCCGCATTAGCCGCTCCACCGTACATCTGGCGACCTTGAGGCCCTCTCGCAGTAACTGCTTCCAAACCTTCACCGCGCCATAGCACTGCATGTTGGTATCCCACACGCGCTGGATCTCCAAGCTCAACGCCTCATCGCGCTGAGCACGGCAACAACGCAGTGCCGGATTGCGCAGTTGGGCCGCATGTCTGCGGTAACCGGACGGGGCGATCTGCAAGACACGGCAGATCGACTCGACCCCGAGACGGTCACGGTACTGATCGACAAAAGCCCTCAGGACTTGGTGCGGCGGTCGAGCTCCGCCTGGGCAAAATACGCACTGGCCAGACGCAGAATTTCATTGGCCTTGCGCAATTCCCGGTTCTCCCGCTCCAACGCCTTGATGCGTTCGCGCTCTTCGGTGGTCGGGCCTGGACGCTGGCCTGCGTCGGTCTGATGGCGGCGAATCCAGCCATGCAACGTTTGCGCTGCACAGCCAATCTTCGGCGCGATGGCTTCAATGGCGGCCCACTCGGAGGGGTAGTCGTTCAGGTGTTCCAGAACCATGCGCACGGCACGTTCACGGACTTCAGGGGAGTAGGTCGTAGTCTTTTTCATGGCCTCATCTTCTCAAGAGTTGAGGCCTCCACGAAACCCGGGGCGATTCAGTTTGATGGGCGGGACTCATATATGATCTTTTATAGAAGGAGCGATGAGCTAGGATATGAGGAGTTGGGGCTGGTGGATACTGTCGGAATGAATGATTCTGATATTTTAATTAAGTGTAGGGAGTGGCTGTCCAATTTTTCATAAGCTTTACTTATTTTGTTAAAACCTGAGTGGGTTGTTGAAAATGAATTCGACTGAATATATTCAGGATTGGTGTAAGTCTAAAAAATCATTCTACTATTTTTTGCCGATTGGGTCGGAGGGTAGGCCATTTGATAGTCAATACAAAGTATTAAATGTTATAGGCGGTGATGATTTAATTGTGCTGGTTATGAGTGAGGGAATAAAGTTTACATTTTTTGGAAAGGTTCAGTTGCGAGATGAAGGAATGACTCTAGCATTTTGTGGGTTTGAAAAAATGATTTATGAAAGTGGTAATGAATATAGAGTGTACGAGAATGGCGAATTTGGCTTGTCTGGTTTGTGATTTGAATTTTTAAAAAAGAACAGAAGAGACTAAAGGGCCAGATTTATTAGTTAATTTCCACCCTGAAAATAAATCTGTAGTTTTTGTTGATGTCGTGCCCCCAGCTATGCCTGTAGCTGTAACTCCTTTCGCTGCCTGAAGCCGCTCCTGCCCCTTATCGATCCCCACTCGCTATACAACCTGCTTAAGTGTAATTTGAGTTCCCCCGACATGATTCGCTAATGACAGCAGCATGCGTGAGCTCATCACTTTTTATCTGCATATGCACAGCCCTGATCAGGTTCGTTGCAAGCCCTTGCCGGACGATCTGACGGTTGTGGAATGCAGGATCAAGCAATTCCAACTCAACCGTTTTCTTTATCAACTGGTGGGCGGGCCTTGGGCGTGGGATGACAAACTGAGCTGGTCAGATGCTCAGTGGCAGGCCTGGATTGAGCGGCCTGAGCACCGTACTTGGGTGGCTTATCATCAGGGCGCTATTGCCGGTTACTACGAGTTGCAGCAGGACGCTGAAGGCAATGTGGAGATTCTCTATTTTGGTCTGGTTGAGCGCTTTTGCGGGCAGGGTTTTGGCGGGCCGCTGCTGACTCATGCCCTGCAGTCTGCATGGGCCTGGCCGGGTACCGAGCGGGTTTGGGTGCATACCTGCACCCTTGATCACCCCAGTGCGCTGGCTAACTACAAGGCAAGAGGCCTGAGCCTGTACCGTGAAGTGGTTGGTGACCATTCATGAGTGGATTCACAGGCAGTGGAAACGGTGCGAACTGGTTTTCTTGTCTACATTAAGTTGAACGCTTTGTACCAAAAAGGGTCTGGTTAGACTCGGTATCGCTTCGGTTGCCTGCGCATTGCCGGCATGTTGTCCGTTGATACTGCTTTCTTGTTCCTGCCTCTGCGGTGAGGGCCGACTGTCACGTTGGGTGCTGATCGGCCTGGGCAGGGGCTGTACGAGTAGGGCAATCCGTCCTCGTGCGCGCTTCGCGTGCCAACGCTAAAGGAGAGACTCATCCATGGAGCAAACCCCTTCGTCTGACACGACACCTAAGGCTGATTCGGTTACCCCGGATGGCATTCCGGCTCCGACGGGTAAAGCTAATCTGATCGACACGGATTATGTGATAGGCCAGGACAATATTCAGGGTCAGTTCTCGATCAATCTCGACATTCACGGCAAGGTTTTCATTATCTCCGCCCTGACTGCGTTGCTGTTTGTGCTGCTGACCTTGGCTTTGCAAAATCAGGTCGAGCCGTTGTTCAGCGCTTTGCGCAACTGGATCACTCACCACATGGCCTGGTTCTTTCTCAGCGCCGGGAACATCTTTGTGCTGGTTTGTGTTGGCTTGATTCTGTCGCCGCTGGGCCGGGTGCGGATCGGTGGCACCCATGCCACGCCGGATTTCAATTACCTGAGTTGGTTCGCCATGCTGTTTGCTGCGGGTATGGGCATCGGCCTGATGTTCTATGGCGTGGCAGAACCGGTTTCCCATTACAGCGCCGCGCTGGGCGGGGTAACGGTGGAAAACGGCGTGCGCACCGATTGGGCCCCGTTGAGCGGTGCGGTAGGCGACGTTACCGAAGCCAAGCGCCTGGCTATGGCTTCCACCATATTCCACTGGGGTCTGCATCCGTGGGCGATTTATGCGGTTGTCGGGCTGTCGTTGGCAATTTTTTCCTATAACAAGGGCTTGCCGCTGGCGATCCGGTCGATCTTCTATCCGATTCTCGGTGAGCGGGTGTGGGGCTGGCCGGGCCATATCATCGATATTCTGGCGGTGTTTGCCACGTTGTTTGGTTTGGTCACGTCATTGGGCGTTGGTGCTGAGCAAGCCGCCGCGGGCATTGAGCAGCTGTTCGGGATTAAGGCCACGGACACCAGCAAGGTCGTCCTGATTATTGTGATCACGTTGGTGGCATTGGGGTCTGTGTTGTCCGGGTTGGACAAGGGCGTGCGGATTCTTTCCGAAATCAACATCGGTTTGGCCTTTGCCTTGCTGGCGTTTGTCATCATTGCGGGGCCAACGCTGGTGATCCTCAGCGGCGTTTTGGACAACCTCGGTGCGTACCTGAGTTACCTGCCTGCGCTGTCCAATCCGATTGGGCGTGAGGATGCCAACTTCAGCCAGGGCTGGACGGCTTTCTACTGGGCCTGGTGGATCAGCTGGTCGCCGTTTGTGGGCATGTTTATCGCCCGCGTCAGCCGTGGTCGCAGTGTGCGTGAGTTCCTGATTGCGGTGCTGTTGGTGCCGTCGCTGGTGTCGGTGCTGTGGATGACCACGTTTGGCAGCGCGGCATTTGAGCAGACAGCTGCGGGCTTGAACGGCGTGGCTGACGCGGCGTTGGAATTGAAGTTGTTTGCGCTGCTTAACGAGATGCCGTTGAGTGCGATTACCTCGTTTGTGGCGATCATTTTGGTGGTGATGTTCTTTATCACCTCGTCGGATTCCGGCTCGCTGGTGATCGACACCATCACCGCAGGCGGCAAGGTCAACGCGCCGGTGGTGCAGCGGGTGTTCTGGGCCAGCATCGAGGGTGTGATCGCGATTGCCCTGTTGCTTGGCGGTGGGCTGATTGCCTTGCAGGCGATGGCGGTGTCGACCGGTTTGCCATTCACACTGGTGCTGTTGGTGGGCTGTGTTTCTATCGTTAAGGGACTGATGAACGAGCCGCGTTGATAACGCAGGGCGCCTGATCCCCGTAATGAAGACAGTCGCCCGGTGTTAGCCGGGCGAACGCCCATCTGTCGCGCAGTGCATTCCGGAACCTTGCAGAAATGTGATAGTTCCTACACTTAGGTGTTAATACAAGAAAGCACTGCGTGATGGCCTTCTGCGCCGCAGTCACGCAGCAGGATGAGGATGCTTAGGATGAGTGAATCGGGACTGGCGCTGTCCAGACGGCAGTTTATGGTCGGTGCTGGGGTGTTGATTATCGGTGCACACCTGCCCGGTAAAGGCCTGGAAGCTAAAACCTTCGCGCAGAAAGTCGGGCCGTTTATGCCCAATGCTTTTGTGCAAATTGGCGAAGACGGCATTGTCACGGTGCTCAGCAAGCACTCAGAGATTGGCCAGGGCGTTTACACCGGCATGGCTACGCTGGTTGCTGAAGAGCTGGATGCAGATTGGGCACAAATGCGCGTAGTGGCCGCACCCTCTGATGCCAAGCTCTACCTAAACCCGACTTTCGGTTATCAGGCTACCGGTGGCTCAACTTCCATCGCCGGTGCTTATCAGCAGATGCGCAGTATGGGCGCGATGGCACGGGCCATGCTGGTGCAAGCTGCTGCGCTGCAGTGGCAGGTTGATCCGCAGTCCGTCACGGTTAAGCAGGGGCGCATTATTCATGCCGCCAGTGGTCGCGAAGCAGGCTTTGGCCAGTTTGCCGTAACCGCTGCGGGCTTAACCCCTCCTGCACCTGAGTCGCTGAAACTTAAAGACCCTGCCTCTTTCACCTTGATCGGTAAGCCAATCGGTGTTCGCCGGGTGGATTCCAAGGGCAAAACCGACGGCACGGCGTACTTCTCTGAAGATATCCAAGAGCCGGGCATGCTCACTGTCACCATCAGCAGGCCTCCCCGGTTTGGGGCCAAGGTGCGTCGCTTTGATGCCGCACACGCGCTATCCGTGCCTGGCGTTGTAGCCGTCAAGCAGATTGCTACAGGTGTTGCTGTGTATGCCAAAGGGACATGGGCGGCCATACAGGGGCGCAAGAGGCTGGCGGTGGAGTGGGATGAAAGCGACGCCGAGATGCGCAGCACTGAGGAAATCTTCGATTCATTCCGGCAGATCGCCCAAAAACCAGGTTTGGTGGCGGCCTCCCACGGTTCGCCGGATGAGGCCTTTAAACAGGCTGACAAAGTGATTGAGGTTGAGTACTCCTTCCACTATGTCGCCCATACCCCGATGGAGCCGCTGGGCGGCTATCTGTTTTGGGATGGCGAGCGGGTCAAGGCGCGCTATGGCAGCCAGGTGCAGACCCTTGATCACAAACAGCTGTGTGAGTTGTTCCAGCTTCCGGCAGACAACGTTGAGATTGAAACGATTCTGGCCGGTGGCAGCTTCGGTCGTCGCATCGACTTGGGCAATGCCAAGCACGGGCCGGATTTGGTCGCAGACATGGCGGCAGCGGCCAAAGGGATCGGGCCTGGCCAGGGCGTTAAGGTGGTGTGGACACGTGAGGATGATGTGACTGGCGGCTGGTACCGGCCAATGATTTTGCATCGCATGCGCGGTGCTATCCGCGACGGCAAGGTGGTTGCCTGGGCAAACACCATTACCGGCCACTCCTGGACCAAGGACAGTCCCATCAGCGAGTTGGTGGTAAACGGCATCGATATGATGATGGTGGAGGGGGCCAACGAGATTCCCTACAGCATCGAACACTTCCGCTGCGATACCCATATTGTTCCCGGCAAGGTTCCCACCTCATCGCTGCGCTCTGTAGCGTCTACCCACACCGGGCATGCGGTTGAGTGCTTTATCGATCTGCTACTGAGTGAGACCGGGCAAGACCCGGTCGAGGGCCGTCTGGCGCTCATGGGTGATGCACCACGGGAAGCCGGTGTGCTGAGAGCAGTAGCCAAGGCGGCTAGCTGGCAAGGGGCCAAGGTTGTTGATGGCCGTGCCCGTGGCGTTGGGGTTGCCAAGGCATTTGGCACCTCAGTGGCGCAGATTGCGGAAGTCTCCGTGGATGAAAATGGGTTACCACGGGTGCACAAAGTCTGGTGCGCCGTGGATTGTGGTGTGGTGGTCAATCCGGATGTCGTGCGGGCGCAGATTGAGGGCGGTATCGGCTTCGGTCTGGGGCTGGCCCTGTACAGCAAAATCACCCTCAAAGAGGGTTTGGTTGAGCAGTCCAACTTCCATGACTACCGGACGCTGCGCATCAATGAGATGCCTGAGATCGAGGTCATCATCGTCCCCTCGGCCGAGCCTCCTACCGGCGTCGGTGAGTTGGGCGTGCCGGTCATAGCGCCGGCGGTGGGCAATGCCCTGGCGTTGCTCGGTTTGCCGCGCACCTCGCTCAGCCTGCCATTTCAACGGATTAGTGCATAGGGAATGCCGTGATGAATTTAACCGTGAATGACCGGGAGCTGTCGTTTGACGGCGACCCGAACATGCCTCTGCTGTGGTTTTTGCGTGATGAAGCCGGGCTGACCGGAACCAAATACGGGTGTGGCATTGCCATGTGTGGCGCCTGCACCGTGCATATTGATGGCGTTGCTGTGCGCGCCTGTGCCATGCCGGTGTCGGCCGCTCAGGGCAAGCGCATCACCACCATTGAAGGGGTTTCGGCCACACCTGAAGGCCAGGCTGTGCAAAAGGCCTGGCTGGATCTGGACGTGGTGCAGTGTGGTTACTGCCAGTCTGGGCAGATCATGAGCGCGACGGCTCTGCTGGCGCATCAGGCTAAGCCAACAGACGCTGATATTGATGCTGCTATGTCAGGCAATATCTGCCGCTGCGCAACCTATGTCCGAATTCGGGCGGCTATTCATCAGGCATCCGGAGCGCTGGATGAAGAGCGGTCCGCATGAGCCAGAGTCGTAAAAACTTCATCCTGTTGCTGCTGGCCGTTGCCGTGCTGGCGGTGGTTTATGTCCTGTATGTGTTGTTGCGCCCTGTCGGGTCTGATCCGGTTGCGCCTATCTCTGGAGCGCCTGAGCAGTTTACCGATCAGGTCGCACGTGGCCGCTATCTGGCCCAGGCCGCAGACTGTGTCGCCTGCCATACCGCCAAGGACGGCAAGCCCTATGCCGGAGGCGGGGAGTTCGAGCTGCCATTCGGTAAGCTCTACGCAACCAATATCACCCCGGACACCGAGACCGGTATCGGCGCTTGGACTGATGAGCAGTTCGTGCGCGCAGTCCGCGAAGGGGTGGGTTCGCAAGGTAATCTCTATCCGGCAATGCCCTACACCTCGTATGCGGGCATGAGCCGGGATGATGTGCTGGCTATCAAGGCGTATCTGTTCAGTCTCGCTCCAGTCCGCCAAGCCAACAAGCCGCTTGAACTGGCGTTTCCGTTTAACCAGCGCTGGGGCATGACCTTCTGGAAGCTGGGCTTCTTTGATAACCGCCGCTTTGCGCCGGACCCACAGAAGAGTGAGCAATGGAACCGCGGCGCCTATCTGGCTAACACCCTCGGGCACTGTGGCGAGTGCCACACCCCGCGAAACCTCGCATTCGCCATGAACACAAGCCAGCACTTCTCTGGAGAAGTTGTCGATGGCTGGCTTGCCAGCAACATTACCCCGGAGCCGCAGAGCGGCATTGGTGCATGGAGTGATGAGCAACTGGCCGCCTACCTCTCGACCGGCCATGCGCCGGGCCGTAGCAGCGCTTCGGGGCCGATGGCTGAGGTTATTCAGCACAGCCTGCAGTTCCTTGTGCCAGAGGATATTCAGGCGTTGGTCGCGTACTTGCGTGATATACCGGCCTTGCCGGGTGATAAGGATGTGCGAGTTAACCTCAAACCTGCAGGTGCAGAGGCCGCCAATGCGATGCTGCCAGCCTCACAGCAGAGCGGCCTCGGTCAGCGTCTGTTTGCACAGAGTTGTGCGGGTTGCCACACCTGGAACGGCGAGGGGCGCCAGAGCCCGTATGCGGGCCTTAAAGGCAGCACCGCGAGCAATGATCCTAAGGGGCGGAATATCGTCAAAGCTATTCTGGACGGAACCCACATTGTTGTCGGTGGGCGCGAGGAGGCAATGCCAGCATTCGGTGAAAGCCACACAGACATCGAAATCGCGGCAATGGCCAACTATGTACTCGCCCAGTTTGGCGATAAGCAGGGCCCGGTCACGCCCGAGCAGGTGGCCGCACAGCGCTGATTAGGCGTACGTGCGGCCTTCAACTCCAGAGTTGGCCGACTGGCGTCTGCAGTGAATGGTGAGTCACCACCTGCGCCTGTAACAGCTCTGCAGTGGCCAGCGCATCGGTCAGCGCGTGGTGGGCCATGTAGGGCGGCAGATGGTAGCGCTGGCGGCTGTCATCCAGGCGGATGGAGACAGGCTTGCGCCCCAGCAGGCGGTCGAACCAGTTGGGCTGGCGTTTGGGGTAGAGCAGGGCTTCAAGCTGCATGGTGTCGATCAGCGGGAACTGCCAGCCTTCGCCCAGATGCAGGCGTGCGGCCTGATCGAGAAACTGCCGCTCGATATTACGGTAATGCACCACCATGACCCGCCCGGCCATGCACTCCAGTAACTCATCGAGAATTGCGGGTAGTGGCGGAGCCTGGCGGATATCGCTGTGGGTGATGTGATGGAGGGTGACCGACTCGCCGCTCAGCTCTGTGTCGGGCTTAACCACCCAGTAACGGCCCTCCGCGCAGCGAATCCGTTGCAGGTTAAAAGGCACCAGACCAAGGCTGACGATGGCGTCCCGGCTGGCATCCAGCCCGGTGGTTTCCACATCCAGCGCTAATAGCGGCACCTCTGCCAGAGGTGTATCCGCCGCTACGCAGCCCGCTTCATAAAAGGCGCGCAGGCGCGGTTCTTGGGTCGCGGCGGCCAGCGCTTTGCAACGGGCCGCCCAGTCCAGTTGCTCTATCGGGTTGCGCAGCAGGCTGAACATGCTCATTTACCGGCGTTGGCTGGGTAGCGGAAGCGAATGAACTTCTGCGCACGGTTGAGCACCTGAAAAGCCTCCTTGAGGTTATGCCGGTCAGCGGCGGAGACGTTCTCCGGCTCAATGTAATTGTCCGGCTCGCGGCCCTCAGAGACATCCCGCGCCTGATGACGGATACGCACCATGCTGAGGTATTCCAAGGCATAGCGCAGTTGTTCCAAGGCTTCGGGTTGCAGCAGCTTGGTTTTGCTGATGTCGTCGATGCGCTCAAGCGAATTTTGCGCGCGGCTGCCGCAGGCCAGTGCATGCACCCGGATCAAGTCGGTCAGCGGCGCAGTGCCCCGGCCTTTAAGGTTGATGAGGTGTTTCTGGCGGCCGTCGGTTTCCATCACAAAGGTGCGGAAGATGCCCAGCGGTGGTGTGCGGTTCAGCGCATTGCGGGCCATGGCAGCAAGAAAGGCTGGGCTTTGGCTGGCCTTGTTTGCCAGCAGGTCTTTGAGGTTTTCCACCAGCGCCGTTTTGCCGTAAACGCCATCCAGATCGAAGAAGATGCTGCTGTTGAGTAGGGCTTTGGCATTGGGCTGCTCGATCCATTGCGTAAACAGCTCGCGCCAGACCCGCAGTGGCTGCCGCCATTGTGGGTTGCTGGCCATGATCCCGCCTTTGCAGTAGCTGTAGCCGCAGGCGGCGAGGCCGTCGCAGACGAACGTGGCCAACTGGCTGAAGTACTCACCGTGCAGCGCCGGATCGTAGCGGTCGCTGAGTACCAGAGCGTTGTCCTGATCGGTGAGTATCAGCTGCTCATCCCGGGCCATGGAGCCTGCCACCATAAAGCAGTAAGACACCGGGGGAGGGCCGTACTGCTGCTCTGCCAATTCCAGCAGGCGCTGGGTGAAGGCGCGGCCGATGCTGGACATGGCGCTGCCGATCATATGTGCAGTGGCTAGCTCATTGGTCATGCGCACAAAGCTGCCACGCAACTCTGGGAGTAGGCTCTGTAAGCCCTCAACGCTGGTCTGGTTAAAGATGGCGTTAACCAAGTACAGGCTGTTTTGGGATTCGTAGCGAATGATGTCGGAGAGGTTGAGCAGCCCCACCGTGCGCTGCTGATGGAGGATCGGTAAATGATGGATGTTGTTACGCAGCATGCACAGCATGGCGCTGAACACGCTGTCGCTGCTGCGCAGGGTGATCGGGTCGGGTGTCATCACATCACTGACTGGCGTTTGTCCGCTAAGCCCGGCAGCCAACACGCGGGTGCGCAGGTCGCGGTCGGTGAGGATGCCGACCATGCTCGCGCTGTCGTCTTCAGTGTCGGTTATCACCAGTGATGACACGCTCTGTTCGGTCATCACCTGAGCGGCCTGCTGGATGGGCGTGTCTTGCGCCACGCTGACTGCTGGGCGGGTGATCAAAGACTGGACCTTGAGCTGAGTCAGATCACTGCCTTTGTTCTGGTTCTTCACCGCTGACTTAAGCCGCGACTGGCCGTCGGCCTCAACAAACTCGGCGAAGCCATCGTGTTCTTCGCAGAGTTGGGTGAAGGTGGCCTCGGGGATGAAATACACCAGGCTGTCTTCAATGGCCGTCGCCGGAAAGCGAACCTTGTTGCTGCGCAACAGACCAACCTGACCGAAGATGTCTCCCTCACTCAGACGGTTGTACAGCTCGCCACTGCGCCGATAGATTTCCACAGCGCCACTGCGCAGGTAGTGCAGGTCGTGGATTGCGGCACCGTACTCAAGAATCTCGGTGCCCGCCTTGAAGTAGGCAACCTCCACCTGAGTTGCAATGCTGTTTAAGGTGTCTTCGGGCAGGCTGTCGAACGGGGGAAAGCGCGCCAGGTGGTCGCGAATTTCCACTATTTCGATCTGCATGGAGCCTCCTTGGCCTGGATACAACGTAAAGCGTCGTGCGGGTGGGCGATCTGATCAGTTAAGACCATTGTGCTGACTGTCAGTGCCATCCTCGTGAAAATGCTGACCGATACAGATCACGCCAGGGATATATCCATGCAGGATTGAGCTTATTGGCAGGTTTGATGCTGGCGCTGGGGGTAATCACCGCCCCCAGTTGTGGCTGCTCAGCGCCACCGCATCGTGTGCATGGAGGCTCTCTGCATGCACCACCTTGATCTTGAAAGCGTTGTATTCAGGGCCTGCCAGCAGCGCCTGGTGCAGGCGGCGGGCGGCGTCTTCGCAGAACATCAGGTTTTGTCCGTTGGCTAGAGCAAAGGCCTGCTCATCCGCACGTTTCACCGCAGTCTGCACGGCTGTGCCGAGGGCTTTCTCAGCGCGGTCGATTAACGCCAGCAGCGGTATTTCATCGACATCGTCCTTAAGCCGCACCTGTAGGGTGGCCTCACTGCGCTGGCTGTGCGGCGTTGCGACAATCCCATTGCTGGAGCCCAACCATTGCAGCATGCGCTCGTGGTCCAGTGACTGCCCGTGAAAGTCCTCGGTGAACTGTTGCTGAATCAGCTGGCGGGCGAGTGCTGCCGAGCAAGGGCAGGTGGACGAGTAACTCAGCCTGAACAGTAGTTCCACGTGGAACCCCTTTGCTGACTGGCTTGCACGCAGGGTGAAGGGATAGCTCTTCCATCCAGATAGGGCGCTGATCAGCGCAGGCCGATTGAACACCGCCTCGCCGCTCAGGCGGATAAACGCCTGCTCTGACAGGTCAGCATGGCTGTGCAGGAAGTCTCTCAGTACGTGCTTGAGTGCCGAGAGCGTCAGCGGTCGTTGTTCCAGTTGGTGCAGGCCTAGAAACAGCCGCGACATGTGGATACCACGGGCGTTGCCGTCATCCAGGCTGACACCGGCGTCGACGATGGTGTTGATGGCTTGCTCCGCGAGCAAAACAGGCAAGGCAATACCTTCCATGCCCACCCAGTCGAGGGTTTGTTCGAGGCTGCTGGCTTGGGCGGCAATGTCAGGCAAGGCGGGTGCGTTCATCGGGATTAGGGCTCTTCGATTGAATAAATGTTATGTTATAACAATAATATCGTGATTCCGAACACACAAATACAGAAGCGACTGAAGGCATGCCTGACCTTCCAGCGCCGCTGATGAGGACAACTTGAAAATGAACCGCCCCCTTCCCGTAACCCTGCTGTCAGGTTTCCTTGGCGCGGGCAAAAGCACGCTGCTCAACGCCATTCTGAAAAACCGCGACGGCCTCAAAGTTGCGGTCATCGTGAATGACATGAGCGAAATCAACATCGACGGCAGCGAAGTGCAGCGCGATGTCAGCCTTAACCGTGCCGAAGAAAAACTGGTGGAAATGAGCAACGGCTGTATCTGCTGCACCCTACGCGAAGACCTGCTGATCGAAGTGGCGCGCTTGGCTGAAGAGGGCCGTTTCGATTACCTGCTGATCGAATCCACCGGCATCTCTGAGCCGCTGCAAGTGGCTGAAACCTTCACTTTCCGTGACGAGCAAGGCCGCAGCCTGTCCGACCTGGCACGGCTGGACACCATGGTCACGGTGGTCGATGGCGTGAACTTTTTGGCTGACTATCAAGCCGCGGAAAGCCTGGCTAGCCGAGGTGAAAGCCTGGGTGAAGAAGATGAGCGCGCCATCAGTGATCTGCTGATTGAACAGGTGGAGTTCGCAGACGTGCTGTTGGTGAGCAAAGCTGACCTGATCAGCAGCCAGGAGCGTGAAGAGCTGATGGCGATTCTGCGTGGCCTCAACAGTGAAGCGGAAATTCTGCCGATGGTGATGGGCAATGTACCGCTGCAAAAGGTGCTCAACACCGGGCGTTTTGACTTCGAGCGTGCCGCTCATGCACCGGGCTGGCTCAAGGAACTGCGCGGTGAACACACGCCGGAGACTGAGGAGTATGGCATTGCATCGACCGTCTACAGGGCGCGTCGTCCGTTTCATCCGCCGCGCTTCTACAACTTCATCAACCGTGAATGGCTCAATGGACGCTTGCTGCGCTCAAAAGGCTTTTTCTGGCTGGCCAGCCAGTACCAGAACGCGGGCAGCTGGTCCCAGGCGGGCGGGCTGATGCGTCATGGTCATGCCGGGCGATGGTGGCGTTTTGTGCCACAAACCCAATGGCCGCATGATGAGGAGAGCCTGCAAATGATCATGAAGAATTGGGACAATCAGGTGGGCGATTGCCGCCAGGAACTGGTCTTTATCGGCCAGAACATCGACTTCGAACGGCTGCGTGAAGAGTTGGATGCCTGCCTTCTGAACGACCTTGAATTGCAAGGTGGCCCTAGCGCCTGGGCTGAACTGGAAGACCCGTTCGGTATCACGGTGGAGGATGTCGCATGATGCTGGCTGAAGCGCTTCAACTGGCACCTCAGCAACTGGCCAGTGAGCGAATGGATGTGCTCGCCGACATCCTGCGTGATGACGTGAACCTGGCCATCTGGCAGCGCAATTTACCGGCGCACATCAGTGAGTTTGCCGAGGGCCTGCTGGCTCAGGGGGATACATTATCCGTAACCCGTCATATCGAGTTGGATGACCCGGAGCAGTTGGTCAGTCTTGCTGATTTGCTGCCCCAGTACAGCGACTTGCCGGGCCATGATGCGTTTCTCACTGACATAAGCTGGCTGGTAAGCGCCTATGCTTCTCTGCTCGATGCCCAGCGCTTAGGTCTTCGCCTAAGGGCGTTGGACAAGGCGATGTGCCCACGCTTTCACGTTGACCACGTGCCGGTGCGGCTGATCACCAGCTATGCCGGTGTGGGCAGTGAGTGGTTGGCCGAAGAGGCCATGCTGCGCAGCGAGCTGGGCAATCCGCAGGCGGAACCTGTCAGGCCCGAGCGTATCAATCGGGCCCTTGCCGGGCATGTGATGATGGCCAAGGGCGAGCGCTGGGTCGGCAATGAGGGGGCGGGCATCATCCACCGTTCACCACAGCCCCCGGCAGGTGAGCGGCGCTTGTTACTGACGCTGGACTGGCTGGCCTAATAGGCCATCCATACGCCCCGGCTCTGCTTTTCACAGTAGGGTTTGAGGTACGCGGCGTCACTGGCTACGCCGTAGTAATGAATGTCCTGTTTGTAGGGTGTGCCGCTGACCCCGGCGTTGCGGCAAACGCCAAAGGCGCCGATGGGGCACTGCTCGACAAAATCGACTTCAACCTTCTGTCCTTTGAGCTGCGGCTTACAGAAGCCGGTGCGAAACAGATTGGGCGGAATGCTGCGGTTCTGCTGGCAGACCTTCACGTCCAGCCGTTCGGCTTGGGTATGCACCACGCAGGCTTCGCCCCACGCGAGGCTGGATGAGGCCAGCAACGTCAATAACAGGGCAATTCGCATGGGGTTCTCCTTGAGCAGTGGCGTCAGCCCGTCGGGGTGGGCCGCAGGTGCGGATGATGCGCCAAAACGCGTTGCGCGATCCAGCGTTAGAATGCTGCTAATCCCAACGCAGAAAACACCCAGACCATGCTCACTCAGATCCCCACCCATGTGATTGCCGGGCCGCTCGGCGCAGGCAAGACCAGCCTGATTCAGCAACTGCTTAAACAGCGCCCGGCCCATGAGCGCTGGGCACTGCTGATCAACGAATTCGGGTTGGTCGGGCTGGATGCCGCGCTGCTGAGCACGGATGACGACGGTGTCAGCATGGGCGAGGTGGCCGGTGGTTGCCTGTGCTGTGTGAGTGGCGTGCCGTTTCAAGTGGGGCTGGGGCGCCTGCTGCGTAAGGCTAAGCCGCACCGGCTGTTTATCGAACCCTCAGGCCTGGGGCATCCGCTGCAATTGCAGGGGCAGTTGCGTGATGCCCCGTGGTTGGATGTGTTGGCTGTACAGCCGCTGCTGATGGTGCTCGATGCACAAGCGCTGGCGGCAGGGCAGGGCTTGCCGGAAGCCCAGCAGGAAACCCTCGCCAGTGCCGGATTGCTGGTGCTGAATAAGTCCGAACAACTGGACGAAACGGCCCGCGCCGCGCTGGCTGCACAGTTGCCGCAGACAGCCCTGCACTGGACAACACAAGGCCGGGTTGAGCTGCAACAACTGCCGGGCATTACTACCCAGGCGCAAGCCGCTGAGGCGGCGCCCAGTTTGCCCGCTGGCCCAGCGCCGATGCCGCAGCTGTGGCTCAATGCCGATGAGCCGATCTGCCAGGTGCAGCAACAGCCTGAAGGCTGGAGCATCGGTTGGCGCTGGCACCCGGCGCAGCAGTTTGAGTTGATGCGCGTGCAGCAATGGCTGACCAGCCTGCCTTGGCAGCGTGCCAAGCTGGTCTTACAGACCAATGCGGGTTGGCTGTCGGCCAATGCCTTGCGTGGCCAGGCGCTGCATTGGCAGAGCAGCGAGTGGCGCAAAGACTCGCGGCTGGAATTGATTTTCACCGAGCCACAGGATGTGGCAGTTTTGCAGGCTGCGTTCAGCGCTTGCCGTCTGTAGCCTGCTGCATTTACCAATCGCGCCACCGTTTTAGGTTTTTAGATGGATCTGCAACCCTGGTCTCACCCTTGTTCCGCCGGTTTTACCCTGCGTGGTTGGCACACGCCGCCCAGCGGTAAGCCTGTCCTGCATTTTCTACATGGCAATGGCTACTGCGGCCGTGTGTACACACCCATGCTGCAGGCCCTGGCAGAGGATTTCGATCTCTGGTTGTGTGATGTTCAGGGGCACGGTGAGACGGATCACGGTGGTCGCTTCCACGGCTGGAACCGCAATGCCGAAATGGCTGTAGAAGCGTTTGCCCAAGGTCGCAGCCGCTTTGGCGCTGCCCCAGCCTATGCTGTCGGCCATAGCTTTGGCGGCGTGCTCACCTGCCTGATCCTAGCTCGGCATCCAGACTTGTTTCAGCGGGCTGTGTTGCTAGACCCGGTATTGTTCAGCAAGGCCATGATCGGGGTGATGGCATTGTCTGATGTGGTTGGCTTGAGTAAGCGCAACACCATGGCCACTAAAGCCCGCAGTCGGCGCAGTCAGTGGCCTGAGCGTGCCGCTGCTTATGCCGCCCTGCATGGCCGGGGTATGTTCCGTGGCTGGGATGAGGCGGCTTTTGACGCCTATATTCAATACGCCCTGCGCGATACCGAGCAAGGCGTCGAGTTGTGTTGCCGCCCCAGCCGTGAAGCAGAAATCTTCAGCTCGTATCCGCGACGCCTGTGGCCTTCATTGAACAAAATCACTACGCCTTCGTTGATGCTTTATGGCGAGCACAGCTTTCCCTTTGTGGCCCAGTCTGCCGCCCGCTGGACGGCGATAAATCCCCACGTCCGTGCCCGTACAGTAACGGGCGGGCATTGTTTTATGCAGGAGCAGCCTGTGGATACGGCTGTGCGGGTCAGGGGCTTTCTCCTGCAAAAGGGCTGACATATTGGGCATGGAACCTGCGTGACAGATTCTGCCTCCAACGGCTTTACCTCAGGGAATGAAGATGAAGCGAATCGCACTTGTGCTCATGCTGGTGCTGACAGCCCAGGTTCAGGCGCAGCCCACTGAATGGCTGGAAAACCCGGCCGTCGGCACATTGTTCCAGCAGGCCGGTATCGACGGGACTTTTGTCTTGCATGAAGTCGGCAGCGACAAGGTCGAGGGCTACAATCAGGCTCGTGCGCAAACCCGCTTTTACCCCGCCTCGACGTTTAAAATCCCCAACTCGCTGATCGGTTTATCCACAGGTGCGGTCAGCAGTGTGGATGAAGTGATCCCCTGGGATGGCAAGCCCAAGTTCCTTAAAAGTTGGGAGCGAGCCATGGGCCTGCGTGAGGCTATTACGGTTTCCAACTACCCGATCTACCAGGAGCTGGCACGCCGGGTAGGCCTTAAGCGCATGACAGCACAGCTCGCCGCCCTGAATTACGGTAACGGGCAAGTGGGGGAGCAGGTCAATACGTTTTGGGTCGAGGGTCCTCTCACGATCAGTGCCATCGAACAGACGGAATTTCTAGAGCGTCTGGTGCAGGATAAATTGCCCTTTACCCCGGAGATTCAGGAAGCGGTAAGGGAGATCACCCTGCTGGAAGAAGGGCCCAACTGGCGCCTCTACGGCAAGACAGGTTGGAGCAAAGCCATCAAACCCGGCGTGGGCTGGTGGGTCGGCTGGGTGGAGCAGGATGGCCGCTACTACACCTTTGCTCTGAACATGCCGATGGACGATCTCAAAGACGCCAGCAAACGTGTTGAGTTAGGCAAGGCCAGCTTACGTAAGTTAGGACTTATATGAGCTGGCCAACAATCGATGGCGGTGATTCTGAGCATGCTAAATGTGAATGTTCTGTTGGATTGGGTTGGCGAAATTTAGCTTATCCTTCAGTGGAACACATAACATAAGCAGAGGTATTGGACGTATTGTTGGTTCCTGTCCTTAAACTAAAGCTTTTATAAGTTGAGCCGTCTTTGGCCCAATAATAATCACTTGCGCCTCCGCATTGATTATTTAGCGGCCACTCCCAGAGTGTGCACATTTCTTCGTTGTTTTCGTTGACACTAATAGCGCTTGTGGATTGGATGTATAGGTTTTTTGCCTGAGCATATGTGGCTACTTGCCCGTTAGCATCTGTGCAGGCTGCAATAGCCTCTGTAGATGACTTTAAACCAATATCCAGGCGGAATATAGGGTCTGGTGGGTAGTGTTCGCTGTTATCTTTCTTTTGGACCTTACCCAAACTCTTTGAAATATATATGGATTCATTTGGGTCTGTGGACGCAGCAGGTGTGGTTAATATGTATTTAACTGTGATGTCTTTTCCTACATCTTCCGAGGTGGCGAAGTAAGTTAGAGATGTTTGTCCTGGAATAGGTACACCATCACGCAGCCATTGAACTTTAGCTGTAACAATGTCGCCATCCTTATCTTTTGTAGAGATCAAATAATGGCGTAAATCGTCACCAACTATCGGTGCGGAGCCTCGGCGAGTATAGTTAAAAATCTCAGGCTTTGAAGTCAGTTCAGGTGGGTGGCCTTTAACTGCTAGCGTTCTCGCCGTCAAACTATCTTGAGCCGCGTAGGGCTGGTTAACCGAAATTAATAGAATGGCTGATACAATGTATTTTTTCATACGTGTACGCCTTAAATTTGAGATTCTGGTTAGTTGTTTTAGTCTATTGATTTTTTCATTCGGCTATCGTTGTCACTTTGTTATTTATTATTATGATGTTATGGAATCTAAGGTTAAGAATTTATTCACTATGGTTATACTGATTTTTCTAGCTGCTAGACGTCTAGGTGGTCATTATAGTCAATTTTAGAAATGCCATCCTAACGCGGTGGCTTTAATGAGATAATCAAATAGTCGTGTGTAATTAGAGAGGGAAATCGTGACGGGGGCTTATAGTTCAGAGGCTATGCGCGTTGCATAGAGTTCCTCCTTCTATGTATCAGTGGTTGGAAATATCGCGCTGATCGGCGCGATGCGTTTCCCGCCACTTGGCCAGTTCGATAACGTTGTTGTCCTCGAAGGCAGGTTCGCGCATGGGGTGCGGCGCCAATTCAATACGGCCGAGGTGACGGCCGAACATAATGATGCTGCCCGCATGGCGTTGCTCACCGGTGACGGTGAACTCAAAACCGTAAACCCGTGCTAGGCGCTTGCGCCCTTTGCTGTCGGCCTCAAAACCGATACGGCGCAGGGCCACATTGCCGTCGAGTAACTCCACATCGACCCGTGAGCAGTGATGTTTAACCAGTTCCAAGGCGCGCTCTCGCAGGCCATGGGCGTGCCACAACCACGCGCAAAACGCGGTAAACAGCATGGCGAGGAACATATCGAACAGGTCGAACATGACGGCTCCGGGACGTGGTGTGGCGAGTGCGTTCAGTCAGTGCGCAGCGTTACTGATCAGTCTAACGACTTGTAGCGCTCTTGCAGTTCAGCACGGATTTTGCGGCGTTGAATGGCCTGATTCTGTCGGCGAATACCATCGGGGGTATCTGGAACCAGCTGCGGTACTGGGGTCGGCTTACCCTCGTCATCCAGCGCCACCATGGTGAAGAAGCAACTGTTGCTGTGGCGTACTGAGCGCTCGCGGATGTTTTCCGTGACCACTTTGATGCCGATTTCCATGGACGTGCGCCCGGTGTAGTTGACCGAAGCGAGAAAGGTCACCAGCTCACCGACATGAACCGGCTCGCGGAAGATCACTTGATCCACTGACAGCGTTACAACGTAGCGGCCTGCGTAACGGCTGGCGCAGGCATAAGCCACTTCATCGAGATACTTGAGCAGAGTGCCACCGTGAACCTTGCCAGAGAAATTGGCCATGTCCGGTGTCATCAATACGCTCATCGACAGTTGGCTGCTAAAGGGTTCCATAAACCGGGTTTCCGTATATCGCGTTGAAAGCCTATACATTACCGGTTGTGGAGGAAAATGGCCCGTGCGCTTTGTCTATCGACGTAATCGGCACTAACCGACCTGACCGGAGGCGCAGGGTTTCTGTGGTCTCCGCTCAGGCCTGTCAGAGAGGCGTGATCAGGCGTGATGCAGGTACCAGCGCCAGTCTTGTTCGCCGACTTCGCCCATAAATTGGCGGAATTCGGCCCATTTGATCGACAGGTACACCTCAAGGAACGCCTCACCCAGCGCTTCTTTAGCCCAGCTGGATTGTTCCAGTGCACGCAGAGCGGTTAGCCAATCGGTGGGCAGGGTTTCCCGCGCCTGCTCGTAGCCGTTGCCAACGATAGCCTCACCGGGATCAATCTGATTTTTGATGCCGTGGTGGATGCCGGACAGGATGGCGGCAGCGGCCAGATAAGGGTTGGCGTCAGCGCCGCAGATGCGGTGCTCCACATGCCGACTCTTCGCCGGGCCGCCCGGTACGCGGAACGACACGGTGCGGTTGTTGACGCCCCAGCTCTTGGCCAGCGGCGCGTAGCTGTTAGCTTGGAAGCGGCGGAAGGAGTTGGCGTTAGGACAGAAGATCGCCAGTGCATCGTTGAGCGTGGCCATCATGCCGCCGATAGCATGACGCAGCAGCGGTGTGCCATGAGGGTCTTCGCTGGCCATCAGGTTGTTGCCTTCGGCATCCGCCAAGCTGACGTGCATGTGCAGGCCGCTGCCGGCCAGATCGCCAAATGGCTTGGCCATAAAGCAGGCCTGCAGGCCGTGTTTGTTGGCCACGCCTTTGACCAGACGTTTGTAACGGATGCCTTCATCCACTGCTTGTAGCGCGTCGAAGCGGTGCTCCAGAGTCAGCTCCAGCTGGCCCGGTGCGTATTCGGAAATTGCCGTGCGTACCGGCAGGCCCTGTACTTCGCAGGCGGCGTAGAGGTCATCGAGGAACGGCTGGACCTGTTCCAGTTCGTAAACCCCATACACTTGTGGTGCTTGTGGGCGCACGCCGTTGCACTGCACAGCAGGCTGCGGGCGGCCATTGGCGTCGCGGTTTTTATCCAGTAGGTAGAACTCCAGCTCCACCGCCATCACAGGGTGGTAGCCGTCGGCTTTGAGCCGGTCGATGGCGCGGATCAGTACGTGACGTGGGTCCGCCACCGCAGCAGGCAGGCCCTGTTCGGGGTGCATGCTCACTTGCAGTTGGCCGGTCGGCGTAGTGCGCCAAGGTTGCAGGGTGAGGCTGCCGGGCAGGGGATAGGTCCAGCAGTCGGCGTCGGCGACTTCCCAGACTAGCCCGCTTTCTTCAACGTCTTCACCCTGCATGGTCAGGGCCAGAATCGAGCTGGGCAGCGGTCGGCCGTTTTCGTAAATGGCCAGCAGTTCGTCACGGTGCAGCAGCTTGCCGCGTGGAATGCCGTTGGCGTCGATCAGCATCAGCTCGATGCTGCGTACTTCAGGGTGTTGGGCGAGGAAGTCGCGGGCTTCCTGAATTTCGGCGAATTGCATGATGCGGTCTCGTGTAAGGCGTGTGCCGGTAATGTGGTGGTGTTTTGGTGGATAACGCTTTGCGCTTATCCACCCTACGAGATGGCGGCGCGTGATTTTTGTAGGGTGGATGGACGAAGCCATCCACCAACGTCAGGCGATTATTCGCGGGCGCCGGGAATGGCCAGCAATTCGCGCAGGGCCTCATCCAGGGTGCTGATCAGTTTGTCCACGTCATCGGCTGTGGTGCTCGGGCAGCACAGGGTCATGTTGTGGAATGGCGTGATCAGGATGCCGCGGTTGATCAGGTACAGGTGCAGGGCCATTTGCAGTTCATCGTGGAACGCGGCTTCGGCTTCGGCACCGGTCTTCGGTGATACCGGGCAAAACTGGAACTCACTGCGTGCACCCAGCTCGGTCACTGACCAGCGCAGGTTGTGGTTGAGAATCAAACGGCGGAAGCCGTCGGCCAGACGTTTAGCCAGCGGCAGCATGTGGTCGTAGGCTGCTTGCGTCATCACCTGTTCCAGGTTGGCGCGCATGCAGTGCATGGCCAGGGCGTTGGCGGACAGCGTGGTGCCCATGCCGCTGTGGCCGTGACCGTGGCTGTTTTCGCTGGCTCGCTTGCGTGCGGCGGTCATGGCGTCGGCCATTTCTGCGCTGCAACCGAAGATGCCACATGGCACACCACCGGCAATGGGTTTGCCGACGACGAAGAAGTCCGGCTGCAGATCCCAAAGCTTGGTGCAGCCACCGATATCGGTGGAGATGGTGTGGGTTTCGTCGATGATCAGCAGGCTGCCGTACTTACGCGTCAGCTCGCGGCACTTCTGCATAAAGCCCGGCTCAGGCAGCACCATGCCGATATTGGTCATGGCCGGTTCGCACAGCAGGGCGCACACATCGCCTTTGGCCAGTGCGGCTTCCAGTGCCTCAACATCGTTAAACGGAATTGAACGGCTGTGTTCGGTGAGGTCGTAGGCCTGGCCGATCAGGCCACTGCGCAATACGGTTTCGCCGTCGCGGTAGCGCACCATCACGTCATCCACGGTGCCGTGGTAGCAGCCATCAAACACCAGCAAGGTTTTACGCTGAGTAATAGCCCGCGCCCAGCGCAGCACGTAGCGGTTAGAGTCGGTGGCGGTGGCGGTCACTTGCCAGAAGGGCAAGCCGAAGCGCTTGGCCAGCAGCTCACCGCAAACCACAGCATCTTCGCCCGGCAGCATGGTGGTCAGGCCGTTGTTGCCTTGTTCGGCAATGGCTTTGGCGATTGGGTCAGGCGAGTGGCCGAACATGGTGCCGGTATCGCCCAGGCAAAAGTCGATGTACTCGTGGCCGTCTACGTCATAGAAGCGTGCGCCTTTGGCGCGCTCCACGAACAGGGGGACTGGAGTGGACCAGTCGGCCATCCAGTGCATAGGCACGCCGCCATACAACGAGTGGCGGGCGCGTTCGGCCAATTCGACGGACTTGGGGTTGCGCGCAAGGAAGCGCTGACGCTCGCGCTCGACGAAGGTGTCTACGGCGGCTTGGGAAATACCACTGGCGGTCATGTCGGATACCTGTTGTTTTTTCTTCACTGTATTTTGTGATCACAAAAAATACAAGTAGTGCTGTTAATGCTGCTTACTGGTAGTTTATTGCGAAAAATGTGATCACAAAGAAGGATTGCACGATGCAACAACCACAGGTCGCTCTGGTGAGCGGGGCGGGTAGTGAGAGCGGGATTGGGTTTGCCATCTGCCGTCGTCTTGGGCAGCAGGGCATGCGTATTTTGTTGACTGCCAGCAGTGATCGCATCGAACAACGCGCCGCCGAACTAAGGGCCGAAGGCATTGAGGCTCGTGGTCGCCCAGCTGACCTGACTGATGAAGAGCAAGTGCAGGCGCTGTTTCAGTGGGCGGAGGCGCAATGGGGGCAGGTGGATGTATTGGTGAACAATGCCGGGATGGCCATGCAAGGCAGCCCGGAACCCTTCGCTGAACTGGTCACGATGGACTTGGCGACCTGGAACCTGTCCATCGCCCGCAACCTCAGCACCGCCTTCCTGCTGACCCGCGCCGTGCTGCCGGGAATGCAGGCGCGGGGCTACGGACGCATCGTCAATATCAGCTCCACCACCGGCACCCGTGGCAGCAATGTGGGTGAGTCTGCTTACAGTGCGGCCAAGGCCGGGATGCTCGGCATGAGCATGGGGCTGGCGCTGGAAGTGGCCAAGCAAGGTATTACCGTCAACAGTGTCGCGCCAGGCTGGATTGCCACCGGCTCGTCCACTGAAGAAGAGATTCGCGCCGCCGAGTACACGCCTATGGGGCGTGCAGGCCGCCCGGAAGAAATTGCCGCCGCCGTGGCTTTTCTCGCCTCACGGGAGTCCAGCTACATCACCGGCGAAGTCATCGTTGTCGATGGCGGCAACTGTTTGATTGAAAACAAAGCACCCTGAGTCAATTTAAGAAGGAAAACCCCCATGCGTGACTGCTCCCTGACACTCGCCCAGCTCCCTGCACCACCGGTACAAGGATGCTAATTCGTTATGGCCGACAATCTGCAAGAACAGCTTTATCAGCGCATCCGCCAAGACCTTCTCAGCGGACGTTTTGAACCCGGCGAGCGTCTTAAAATTCGCGACCTCGCTGCCAACCTGGGGACCAGCCCCATGCCTGTGCGCGCCGCGTTGCAACGACTGGTTGCCGAGGGCGCATTAGAGGGCGAGCCGCAGCGTTCATTGCGCGTGCCGCCGATGACCCGCGAACGTTACGAACATATCTATCAGGTGCGCCTGAGCCTTGAGGGGCTGGCTGTCGAGCTGGCCACACCACGCCTGAGCAGCGACGAGATCAGTGCTCTGCGGGAGTATGTGGAACAGATGGATCAGGCCATCGAACAGCGTCAGGTGCAGGCTTATCTGGATGCCAACAGCCAGTTCCACCTGACCCTCTATCAGGCCTGCGGCAATCCGGTGTTGCTGCGCAGCATCGAGTCGTTGTGGTTGCAGGTCGGGCCGTTCTTCAACCGCCTGTTTACCGATGCGGATATGTCACTGCGCTTTAACGACTTCCACGAAGAAGCCCTGAATGCATTGCAAGCAGGGGATGCCAAGGCAGCACGGCAAGCCATGGAGCAGGACATGAGCTACTTTGCCCGCTACCTGCTCAACTTGCTGGATCTGGAAAGTAAGGTGCGCTGAGGGCTCAAATAAAACGGGCAACCCTTGGGTTGCCCGTTGTTACATCAGCTTTCCAGCCAGACGTCCCGAGCCCAGTGCCAGACTGACTCCCAGCTTTCTTCGCTGAACTCTTCGGTCTCGGCTTCCCACAGCAGCACCGTGCCGTCTTCTTCCACGACGTAGTAGTTACCGTGGTCTTCACACAACGGCACCATTTCCCGTGGCACACCGAGGGACCAAGCCGTAGCGGCGACTTCTGGCAGATAGGTATGGGACTGCGGATCACTGGCGGTGACTGGCTCCAGGCGGCCAAATACCACATCACTGACTTGCAGGAGGAACTCACGCAGGCCGTGGGGCAGGTGAATCAGGATCTGTTCCTGAATCTCCACCAGCGTTTCTTCATCCGGTAATTCCAGAGGCACTGGCACCGGTTCGTTGAGTTCGCGCAACTGCTCGATGACGTCTTCCACGGGATAGCCTCTTGCTAGCAATCAAATCGGGCGTTTATACCTGAGTATATAACGGGGTAAAAGATGGCATAATGCCTTTATATGCCGCGACCTAGACAGGTTGCCAGCGACAAAAGGATTTTGTCATGAAGATTGATTTCGAAGTTGCCTCCGCCCCTCCCTCTGCGAAAACCTTCGGCCTGCCAGCCTTTTCCGTGAATCCGGTAAAGCAAAACCTGGCTGAATTCATGCCCTATGCTTTGTGGAGTGCCGTAGCCTTGAGCTTGGGCCTTAACTTCTATGTACTCTCGGACTCGGCCGCTGAGCGTGAAATTCACGTGCTGCAACTGCATGTACAAGCGCTTGAGCAGGCTAACGCGATTCAGCAGCAATCCTTGATGCATCACGAGAAGCTCTTGGTCAGCCAGCATCAGTCCCAGCTTGACGATGTATTCAAGCGCAGCGAAGAGCCCGACAGCGTTGGCAGGATTAGTCAGCTCTTACAGGAGCAGGAAAGGGATCTGCAAAAGCTCGTGGCGGCGATGAAAGAGAGTATGCGCGATCTGGCCAATATGATGCCCGGGCCACGGGAATGGGTGAATTATTACGCCGAGCAACTGGACGCCTTTGAGCGCAACAGCCGCGAGCGCGACCGCCTTATACAAGACTGGGCTGCGGGTGTGCACTAACCGGTTTTGAAATTAAAACGCCGCTAAAGCTTGGGCTAAAGCGGCGTTTTATTTAGGCCCCACGCAATGAGCGGGCAGGGCAAATGGCATCAGCCTGCGTGGAAGAACGCCAGCTTGTTGCCATCTAGATCACGGATGTAAGCCAGGTACATGCCTGGCAGACGCTCACCCGGCGCACCTTCGTCAGTCGCACCCAGGGCCAGAGCCTTGGCGTAAACACCGTCTACCGCTTCACGGGAGCTGGCGACGAGGCTGATCATGGTGCCGTTACCCGCGGTGGCTGGCTCGCCGTTTTGCGGGCCGCAAATGCCGAAGCTCGGTTCAGCCGGGCTCTTGCCGAACAGCACCACACGGCCAAAATCTTGTTGCACGGTCGCACCCAACTCGGCTAGCAGCTCGGTGTAGAAGGCCTTGGCTTTCTCGATGTCGTTGGTGCCATACAGGGTGTAAGCAATCATGCGGGTACTCCTTAAGTAAAACCCGTGGGGGATAAAACCGCCGAAATTGTAGCCTGAATCGGCGTCGTTCAGCCTGAATTAGGAACGATCGTTTTGCAATCGTCAGAGATCTCTACGCAGGGTTAGCCTGCCCCGGAGACGGCAATAAAAAACGCCGCATACCTTCGCAGGTAGCGGCGTTTTTGTAAGCGCGGTTTGGCTTAGTTTTGACGGATGCCCGCCACCAGCCAAGGTTGGTTTTCACCAACTGCACGCTCCAGGCGCCAGCTTTCGCTAAACTGCTCGCCCTGGTCGAAGCGCGAGGTTTTCGAGATACCGGTGAAGGTCAGGGTGGCAACAGTCTTGTCGCTGTTGTCATCCACGCCGTCCAGCTGTACGTCGAGGTTGTCGATGTAGGTGGACTGGAAGCCATCACCCAGTTCGGCACGCTCGCGGCGCAGGAACTCAAGCATTTGCGGGGTGACGAACTCGGCGATCTTGTCCATCTCGTTCGCATCCCAATGCTGTTGCAGGCTCATGAAGTGCTCACGACCCGCATTGATAAAGCTCTGCTCGTTGAACCAAGCCGGGGCGTTGATAACCGGCTTGATCAGCGCGCTGCTGCTGTTCGGGATGCTGTTGCCGAAGATGTTGCTGGAGCCGTTGTTGCTGCTCGGCATTTCACGTTGCATCGGCACACCACCGGCTGCTGCCGGGCTTGCTTGCTGGCGACGGGCCGCGAGGAAGCGGAACAGCAGGAAGGCGATCAGGCCGAAGATCAGGATGTCCATGAACTGGATGCCTTCGAAGCCGTCACCCATAAACATGGAGGCCAGCAGACCACCGGCAGCCAGACCGGCCAGAGGGCCCAGCCAGCGCGAAGCACCGCTTGCAGCAGCAGGCTGACGGCCAGCAGTGGCAGGCGCAGCGTTCTGTTGTGCAGGCGCTTGTTGACGGGTCTGATGGCTCGGCGCGGAGCCGAAGGATTTACCGCCACCCAGGCGTTTGGCCTCGGCGTCGAAACTCATGGTCAGGCCCAGCGTCATGAACATGGCCAGGGCAATACTAAGGAAACGTTGCATGCAGGCTGTCTCTTAATGATTGGAACTACGCGGGTCATCTTGCGCTGTCTGTCTACAGCTGGCTAGCCAGAGAGTGTTTCTGGCTTTTGCTTTACGCTCAAAGCCTAGTCTGCTGCGGTGACAGTTGGTGATGCCCAGTGGATAAATCGACGGGCGGGGCTTAATGGCGCCGCCTGTCGGTTGATGGGTTGGCTCAACGCCAGTTGTACAGCTCTTTCTCGGAGATGTCCTGCATCTTACCGGCCAAGGCCTGGAAGGCTTGCATGGAGGCCCAGATGCGTCCGTTCAGGTCGTTCTCGGCAGCTAGCTCGCCAAGCACGTTGATGCTTTCACGCTGCATGGCTTCCAGTACGTCATCGGGGAAGCGTTTGAGCAGTGTGCCGGATTTCTTCAGCTCATCCAGGGCCAGGGCATTGTGATAGGTGTAATCGTCGAGCATGTCCTGGCTGGTGGCGCGGGTTGCCTCGGTGAGGATGGCTTGCAGGTCGGCAGGCAGGCTGTCGAAGGCCTTCTGGTTGATCAGCAGCTCAAGGGTCGCCTGAGGCTCCTGCCAGCCGGGGAAGTAGTAATACTTGGCCGCCTGTTGCAGACCGAAGGCTTGATCATTGAAGGGGCTGACCCAGTCAGTGGCATCGATGGCGCCGGTTTGCAGGGCGGTGAATACCTCACCACCGGGCATATTGACGCTGATGGCGCCGAGGCGGGAGAACACTTCGCCACCGAGCCCAGGTGTGCGGATCTTCAGGCCTTTAAGGTCAGCAAGGCTGTTGATTTCCTTGTTGAACCAGCCGCCCATCTGCATGCCGCTGTTGCCCACGGCCAGCGGTTTGATGCCGAACGGGGCGTAGGCTTCATCCCACAGAGCCTGACCGCCGCCTTTGTTCAGCCAGGCGTTCATTTCCAGAGTTGACAGGCCGAATGGCACAGAGGTGAAGAACTGTGCTGCCGAGACTTTCCCCTTCCAGTAATAAGCTGCGCCATGGCCCAGTTCAGCGGTGCCACGGGAGACGGCATCGAAGACTTCCAGCGCGGGCACCAGCTCGCCTGCGGCATAGACTTTAATGCTCAAGCGGCCGTTGCTCATGGCGTTGACCCGCTCGGCCAGACGCTCAGCAGAGGTGCCCAGGCCTGGATAGTTCTTCGGCCAGGCGGTGACCATTTTCCAGTGATAAACCTTGTCGGCTTGTGCTGCGCCTGCCTGCGCGGGCGCTTTGTCCTCTTTGCAGCCAGTAAGGCCCAGGGTTGCAAGCAGGGCGCTGGCAAGCAGCAGGTAACGGCGTTTCATGGAAGCTCCTTGGTCTTGTTCTGTCCGATGTGCCTTACAGTGCTTGCAGCTTGGCGTAGCTGAGCATCAGCCACTTGCTGCCTTCACTCTCGAAATTCACCTGCACCCGCGCTTGAGCACCGGAACCCTCAAAGTTGAGGATGGTGCCTTCGCCAAACAATGAATGGCTGACGCGCTGGCCCAGGCTGAAGCCGGTGTCTGGTACGGCACTGCCCGCGAACAGGTTGCTGTCGCTGTTACCACCGTTGCGGCTGACTGCACCAAAGGGGCGGCTGACGCTGTTGGACAGGCGAACTTCCTGAATCAGTGCCGGTGGAATTTCGCGGACGAAGCGTGACACCTTGTTATAGGTTTCGCTGCCATACAAACGTCGGGTTTCTGCGTAGGTGAGCACCAGCTTGTGCATGGCACGGGTGATGCCCACGTAGGCCAAGCGACGTTCCTCCTCAAGGCGGCCGGGCTCTTCCAGGCTCATCTTGTGCGGGAACAGGCCTTCTTCCATGCCGACCAGGAACACCAGCGGGAACTCCAGACCTTTGGCGCTGTGCAGGGTCATCAGCTGGATGCTGTCTTCGTTCTCGGCGGCTTGGGTATCACCGGCCTCCAGCGAGGCGTGGGTGAGGAAGGCCTGCAGCGGCGTGAGGTCGTCCTCTTCGTGGTTCTCGAAGTTGCGCGCGGCGCTGACCAGTTCCTCAAGGTTATCCACACGGGCCTGGGCCTTTTCGCCTTTCTCGGCCTGGTGATAGGCAATCAGGCCGCTCTGTTCGATGACGGTTTGGGTCATCAGGTGCAGCGGCATTTCGCGGGTTTTGCTGCTGAGGTTTTCGATCAGCTCGATAAAACCTGCCAGCGCACCCGCTGCCCGGCCCGGCAGGGCTTTGCTCGCCAGCATTTGGACGATGGCGTGCCACATGGGAAGGGCATGAACGCGGGCGTATTCGCGGATCGACTCGACGGTTTTCTCACCAATGCCACGGGTCGGCACGTTGATGATGCGCTCCAGCGCGGCGTCGTTCTCGCGGCCATCCAGCAGACGCATGTAGGCCATGGCGTTCTTGATTTCGGCGCGATCGAAGAAGCGCTGGCCGCCGTAGATGCGATAAGGGATTTTCTCCCGCAGCAGGGCTTCTTCCAGCACCCGCGACTGGGCGTTGGAGCGATACAGAATGGCGATTTCGCTGCGCTTGAGGCCGTCTTTGCGCAGGGCATCTTCGATCGACTCGACCACGTAGCGGGCTTCGTCTTGCTCGTTGAAGGCGGCATACAGGCGCAGCGGCTCGCCGTCGCTGTCTTCGGTCCACAACTCTTTGCCGAGGCGGCCCTGGTTGTTGGCGATCACGGCGTTGGCGGCTTTGAGGATGCCAGCGGTGGAGCGGTAGTTTTGCTCAAGGCGAATGACTTGCGCATCGGCAAAGTCATCGGAGAACTCGCGGATGTTCTCGATCTTGGCGCCGCGCCAGCCGTAGATTGACTGGTCGTCATCGCCGACCACCATCAGGCTGTCGCCGCCTTTGGCGAGCATGCGCAGCCAGGCGTACTGCACGGCGTTGGTGTCCTGAAACTCGTCCACCAGAATATGGCGGAAACGGCGCTGGTAGTGTTCCAGAATGCCGCCGGGGTTGTTGCGCCAGAGGTCTAGGGCACGCAGCAGCAGCTCGGCGAAGTCGATCACACCGGCGCGGGCGCAGGCTTCTTCATAGGCCTGGTAGATCTTGACCATGGTGGCCTGGAACAGATCACCACCGGCCTGAATGTTCTGCGGGCGCAGGCCGTCATCTTTCTGGGCGTTGATAAACCACTGGGCCTGTTTTGGCGGCCAGCGCTGTTCATCCAGGCCCAGCTCGCGGATTACTCGTTTGATCAGGCGTTGCTGATCATCGGAGTCGAGAATCTGGAAGTTCTCGCTTAGCCCCGCTTCTTTCCAATGTGCACGCAGCAGGCGATGGGCCAAGCCGTGGAAGGTGCCGACCCACATACCTGCGGGGCTGATGCCGAGCATTTGCTCAATGCGGTGACGCATTTCAGCAGCGGCTTTGTTGGTGAAGGTGACCGAGAGAACCGAGTGCGGCGAAGCATTCTCGATCTGGATCAGCCAAGCGATACGGTGCACCAGCACGCGGGTTTTGCCTGAGCCTGCGCCGGCCAGAACCAACTGCCGGCCGAGCGGAGCGGCAACAGCCTGGATCTGGGCGTCATTGAGGGAGGCAAGGAGGAGTTCAGGGTTATTTTGCATGGCGACATTTTAGGGGGGCAGGGCTGGCAGGGCAAACCGCTGGGCGCAATGTCGCGGATCAAGTGACTGACAGGTCATCGGTTAATGTTGGAAGAGAGTCTACAAAACAGACAAAAAGATAGGTATTTCTACACTAAATGCCATCACCCCATCTCTTGGGATTGGACGTTCCTTAACGTATGCTGCTGGGCGTTTAGGCAACCATGATTATAAAAAAACGCCTATGACTATTTCGAATCCGCCTCTAGAGGCAAACGGCGAGCAGGCGACGCCTGTGCAGAATGTTGCACCGCGATACGTGCCGGACATTGCTGTTGAACGCACGCGTATGCTCTATCAGGGCTCACAAGTGCCGACCCTTTTTATGCTGCTCAGTTGCCTGGTGTGCACTGGCTTGATGTGGGGGGTTACGCACTCAGCTCTGCTTTCAGCTTGGGCTGTTTGGGTCGTAGCACTTGCAGTGCTGCGTTTGGTTCAGGTGCGGGCATTTAAAAGGTCATTGCCCAGCCAGCAGGCTGAACGACGCTGGCACTGGCAATTTTTGGTCGGGGCGGTTGTCTCGGGCCTGACCTTAGGTTTTACCGCCATCTTTATTGCTCCAGCCAATGACCTGTTATTGCAGGCTCTGGTCTATGGGCTGATTGCTGCGGCGGTGCTGTCTGCCAGTGTGGCCTATGCCATCAGTTTCGGTGCTTTTCTCTCGTTTGCATTGCCGTGTTTGCTGCCGCCGATGGTTAACCTGTTGTCTGTGGATAACCAACAGCAACAGAGCTGGGGGGTACTGGGCACTATCTTAATGTTCGCCTTGTTGGTGGTGGCCTGGCAGGTCAACCGTCTGGTGCAAACCAGCTTGTTGCAACGTTTCCAGAATCAGGCGCTGATCAGCAACCTTGAGTATGCCAAGTTGCAGGCAGAGGCCTTGAATGCAGGCTTGGCAAATGAGGTGGGGCAACGTCGTCGGGCTGAACGTGAGTTGCGCTTAGCCCATGAGGAGCTGGAACTCCGGGTTGAGGAACGCACGCGGGAGTTGGACCAGACCACCCGCGCGCTGAGCAAAAGCCGCACGCGCCTGAGTATGGCCATTGAAGCCAGTGGGTTGGGGCTGTGGGATTGGGATCTACAGACCGATGAGGTGCATCACTCACGGATCAAAGAAATTTTTGGCCTGGAGAACCATGAAGTTCAGGCCATGCTGCGAGACTTAAAACCCCGCCTGCATCCTGAGGACATGCCGCTGCTGCGCCAAGCTCTGGTTGAGCATATGAAAGGCCTGACGGACGGCTACCACGTCGAATACCGCGTGCGCCATGCCGATGGCCATTGGGTGTGGATAGAGGATCGCGGTAAGGCTGTAGAGCGTGATCAAGCAGGCCGTGTGCTGCGTATGCTCGGCACGCGCCGCGACATCAGCGCCCGCAAGCAGCATGAGGAGCAACAGGCCCTGTCCGCCACGGTATTCGAGGCAGCCAGTGAAGGTATCGTGATCCTTGATCCGAACTACCATTTTATGTCGATCAACCAAGCGTTCAGCTTGGTGACTGGGTATACCAAGGAAGATGTTCTGGGTAAGAGCGTCATCTCCTTGCTGGGCAGTAGTGACAACCGCCGCCAGTATCATCTGATCAGCATGGAGCTCGAAAAGACTGGCAGCTGGCAGGGTGAGTTGATCGACACCCGTAAGAACGGTGAGCTTTACCCACAGTGGTTGCAGCTCAACGTGGTGCGCGACAGCCTGGGTAATGTCAGCCATATCGTGGGTTTTTTTGCTGACCTGACGGCACGGCGTGAGGCCGAAGAGCGCCTGCGCTACTTGTCTCATTACGATGAGCTGACGGGGCTGGCCAACCGCTCATTGTTCAAAGAGCGCCTGCACGAAGCCGGGCAGCGTTCTCGGCAGTCAGGCCGCAGCCTGGCGCTGCTGCACATCGACTTGGACCGCTTCAAAATCCTTAATGACAGCTTGGGTCATGAGGTGGCGGATCAGCTGCTGCGGCAGATTAGCCGTCGTCTTTCCCAGGCATTGCCTGAAGCTGACACGCTGGCGCGTCTGTCTGGGGATGAGTTTGGCGTCATCATCGACTCCTACACCAGCCTTTCCAGCTTGGCGCGATTGGCCAGCCGCTTGCTCAGCAAGTTGCGCATGCCGATGACGGTGGGCGGTCATGAGTTGGTCATCAGTGCTTCGTTGGGTATTAGCCTGATGCCGGACAACGCCCGGGAAATCCCGGTGCTGATCAGCCAGGCCAACATGGCCATGCAACATGCCAAGCACTTGGGTGGTAATACCCTGCAATTCTTCACAGATAACCTACAGGCCTGCACGCTGGAGCGCCTGCAACTGGAAACCCAGTTGCGCAAGGGCATTACCGATGGCCAGTTGGAGGTCTTCTATCAGCCCAAGCTGTGCCTGGCGACGGATGGGATATTTGCCGCTGAAGCGCTGGTGCGCTGGCGTCACCCTGAGCTGGGTTTGATGCCGCCGGGGGACTTTATTGGCTTGGCCGAGGAGACCGGCCTGATTGGTGACATTGGCGAAGTGGTGCTGCGTGAGGCTTGTCGTCAGGCGCGCGTCTGGCAGCTGGAAGGGCCGGGGCCGGTACGGGTTTCAGTCAACCTGTCGGTGCATCAGTTGCGTCAGGGCAATTTGTACAGTTTGGTCTGCCAGACGCTGGAAGAGACGCATCTGCCGCCGCATCTGTTGGAATTGGAGCTGACTGAAAGCCAACTGCTGGATAACGTTGAAAGCGTCATCAGCACCTTCCGTCAGCTGCGTCAGTTGGGGGTCAAGCTGGCGATTGATGATTTCGGCACTGGCTACTCCTCGCTCAGCTACCTCAAGCGTTTCCCGGTGGATTACGTGAAGATTGATCAGAGTTTTATCCGTGATCTCACGCCGGGCAGCGAGGATGCTGCGATTACTCGGGCGATCATTGCCATGGCCCACAGCCTGGAACTGAAGGTAGTGGCTGAAGGTGTGGAAACTGAGGAGCAGTTGGAGTTTCTGCGCAGCCAGCGCTGTGATGAGGTGCAGGGATATCTGATCAGCAGGCCGGTAAATGCCGAGCGTTTTGCGGCGCTGTTCAGTGAGCAGTTTGTCAGTGCCGGTGTTTCCTGAATGGTGCTTGTCTGTTGTGGGCGGGGTCGCTACTGTCGCGTTTTCCCGGATAACCAGACATCACCATGTCGTTAGCTCTGTCCTCGTCTGCCAGTACGTTGCCCCGTAGTACGGTCATCCTGCTGGCATCGCTCTACTGTGCACAGGGTCTGCCTTCCGGCTTGATTGCCCACTCTCTGCCGGTGTTGTTGCGTCAGCATGGTGTCGATCTGGCCTTGATCGGGCTGCTCAAACTACTGGCGTTGCCCTGGCTGCTGAAGGTGCTGTGGGCACCGTGGGTGGATCGCCTCGCTTCAGCGCGGCTAGGGCACCGGCGGGGCTGGATTTTGCCGTTGCAGTTGACCGTGATCAGCATCCTGCTGGTGCTGGCATTAATGAGCCCGGACATGCTGTTTGGCCATTCGATTGCCTTGCTGGTCGGACTGTTACTGCTGATCAACCTTGCCGCTTCGACTCAGGACATTGCTACTGATGGTCTGGCTGTACGCCTGCTGCCCGAACGTTTTCGCGGCTTTGGCAACAGTTTGCAAGTCGGCGGCTACAAGGTTGGCATGTTGGTCAGCGGGAGCGGCCTGTTGCTGATGATGGAGCCGCTGGGCTGGAACCTGAGCATTGCGTTGGTTGCCTTGCTGCTGGTGCTGATGACGGTGCCGATTTGGCGTTTTGCTGAGCGGCGCGAGTTGCCGTTTCAAGCTGATAAGGCTGAGGCTACTGCGGGGCCGTCGTTGCTTTGGCAGCATTACCGGGGCCTGTTGGTGCAGCCGGGTATGTTGTTCTGGCTGGTGGTGTTGCTCGGCTTCAAATTGGGTGATGCGCTCGGCTCACCGATGATTAAACCGATGCTGGTGGATCAGGGCTGGAGCAGCGGCGCCTTGGGTGAGCTGACCTTGGTCAGCAGTGTGGTTGGTATTTGCGGGGCGTTTATTGGCGGCCTGCTGTACGGCCGCCTGGGTGTGTTCCGTTCGCTGATGCTGTTCGGCCTGTTGCAGGCGGTGGGCATCGCGGCCATGGCCTGGCTGGCAGGCTCGGCTGCCAGCGCAGTACAGGTGTACACCGTGGCGCTGTTTGAGCAGTTTGCCGATGGCATGTCCACGGTGGCGCTTTTCGCCGCGATGATGGGGTGTTGTCGACCAGAGCACGAGGGTGCTGATTTTACCTTGCAGGCCAGTGTGCAGATGCTGCTGGCTGGTGTGGTGGGGGCGGCCAGCGGTGTGCTGGCCAAGTGGTTGGGCTTTGACGGGCTGTTTTGGCTGTCAGGCGCGGCAGGCGTTTTCGGGCTGGTGCTGGTTGCCCTGTACTTCCGTAACAGGGCAAGCCAGCCGCTAGCCTAATCCAGCCATTGCCGTCCGTAGCGCTCCAGCAAGTTGTTCACCTGTTCCGGGCCGTTGGTGCCGGCTGGATAGGGGCGCGGGCTCTGGTAGTGCTGGTGCCAGCCGCTGATGATCGGATCGACCCAGGCCCAGGCCGCTTCCACTTCATCGCGGCGCATAAACAGGGTTGAGTCGCCTTCAATGACGTCCAGCAGCAGGCGCTCGTAAGCGTCCCAGCGTCGCTGTTTGTTGAAGGCGTTGGCCAGGTTCAGATCCAGCTCCACGGGTTGCAGGTGCATGCCTTTGCCGGGGCTTTTGCCCATGAGTTGAAGGCTGATGCGCTCCTCCGGTTGCAGACGAATCAGCAGGCGGTTGGCCTCGCTGCCGCCGAACAACTGGTGCGGTACGGGCTTAAATTGGATGACGATTTCTGAGGTTTTGCGTGCCATGCGCTTGCCGGTACGCAGGTAGAAGGGCACCCCGGCCCAGCGCCAGTTGTCGATTTCGGCCTGCACGGCGACAAAGGTTTCAGTGTCGCTGTCGTTATCCACATTCTTTTCAAAGTAGTAGGCCGGTACTTCCTGCCCGCCGATCTTCCCGGCGGTGTACTGGCCGCGCACGGTTTTGTCCTGCACATCGAGGCCGCTGATGGGCTTGAGCGCTTCGAGAATTTTCACCTTCTCGTTACGCACCGCTTCGGCGTCGAAGCGCACGGGCGCCTCCATCGCCACCAGGCAGAGCAGTTGCAGCAGGTGGTTTTGCACCATGTCACGCATGGCCCCAGCCTGCTCGTAGTAGCTGCCACGGTTTTCCACACCGAGGGTTTCGCACACGCTGATTTGCACGTATTCGATATGGCCAGCTCGCCATACAGGCTCGAACAGAGCGTTGGCAAAACGCAGGGCCATCAGGTTTTGTACGGTTTCTTTACCTAAGTAATGATCAATACGGAATACCCGCGACTCATCGAAGACTGCGCCGATGGAGGCGTTAATGGCGCGGGCTGACTCCAGTGAGTGGCCGATGGGTTTTTCCAGCACGATGCGTGCTTTGGGCCCGGCCAGCCCGGCGATTTTCAGGTGTGAGGCAATGTCTTCAAACAAGGCCGGGGAGGTGGCCAGGTAGTAAATACGTACCCGCTCTGGGTCATCCCCCAGATGCTTGCTCAGGCGCCCGAAGTCTGCGCTTTGGCTGGCGTCCATGGCCAGGTAGTCGAGGCGTTCGGCGAACCTCGCCCAGGTCTCATTGTCGAAGTCCTCACGGGCGACATGAGCACGACAGTTTCGTTCAGCCAGCGCCTGGAAAGCACTACGAGTGTGGGGGCTTCGGGCCAGGGCAATGATGCGTGTTTCAGCATGCAGCCGACCGGCCCGATGCAGGTAATAGAGTGCAGGAAGCAGTTTGTGCAACGCCAGGTCGCCGGTACCGCCAAACACCAGCATGTCGCAGGGGAAAATCAAAATGGTCACTCCGACTTGGTTTAGCCGTGCGGGGTTGGCGTCCTTGTAGTATAACTACAAAGTCACTACAGCCCGTTTTGCTCCGATCATAGCCGAGTCCACACTCGTATGCGCCGAGCCAGATGGTTTCGTTAGCCCAGTAGAGTCTAAATCTGTGAATTTGTTGCAACACATCGCCCAGTCCCGTCATTTGCTTCGCAAGTCCGAGCTAAAGGTCGCCGACTTCGTTCTGCTTGATCCCGCATCGGTTATGCACAGCTCCATGGCTGAGCTGGCCCATAGTGTCGGCATCAGTGAGCCGACCATTGTGCGATTTTGCCGGGCGATCGGTTGTACCGGTTTCCAGGACCTCAAGCTAAAGCTCGCGCAAAGTCTGGCCGCCGGTGCCAGCTTTGGTCAGTTTGCGATCCACGAGGACGACTCGGTCGCCGACTTTAGCCTGAAAATCTTCGATACCACCCTGCATACGCTGATGGAGGTGCGGGAGAAACTCGACACGCAAGCGTTACAACGCGCCATCAACGCCGTCAGCAATGCGCAGCGAGTGGAGTTCTACGGTTTCGGCGCGTCCGGTGCGGTGGCGGCAGATGCCCAGCACAAGTTTTTCCGCTTGTTGCTTAACGCAGCGGCCTACTCTGACCCGCACATGCAGGCCATGAGTGCTGTGACGCTCAAACCTAGCGATGTGGCGATCTGTATTTCCCAGTCCGGGCGCTCCAAAGACCTGCTGACCACGGCCAATCTGGTGCGTGAGACCGGCGCCAATCTAATTACCCTGTGCCCGAGCCAAACCCCATTGGCCGATCTGGCTACGGTGAACCTGGCCATTGATGTGCAGGAAGATACTGAGATCTATACACCGCTGACATCACGTATTGCGCACTTGGTGGTGATCGACGTATTGGCGATGGGCGTGGCCATGGCCCGCGGGCCAGATCTGGTTAATCACCTCAAGAGCGTTAAGCGCAGCCTGCGCAGCTTGCGCCTGTCGCCGAAGACACTGCGCGCCAGCGAAGACTAAAAGCTCACCCTACAGGTATTCTTTGGGCTGGAGTAAGTTTGGGCGGTAGTTGTCACGGCAGTAAGATTCGCTAAGAGGAATGGCGGTGTTATCAAGGAAGATTGCAGCTTCAAAAGTTTGTTCGGTTGTGGTTTTGGCGGTGTGTCTGAGTGGTTGTCACACGCTTATAAGTCGGTCTAATAACTCCGAACCAGAAATTTACCCTGCTACTAAGTCTGTTGCCGCTCTTGCAACAGATCCATGGTGTTGGGCGTTCTTTTTCGCTTGCCCGATCATGTTGATCTCATTCCCAGTTGAGGTCGTCGTAGACACAGCATTGCTACCTGTCGATGCAGTCAATGTGTATCGATACAGTAAACGTTCAGCTGCAGAGGAAGAGGCTCGGAGAGAAGAGACTTCACCCAGTGAATCCCTCTGAGAGTGCGATTTCATTCCGGATGTTCGCTATTTAGGAAGTATTGCTGCACGGTCTTTGGGCGTTCATCAGATGTTCATTTATCTGCGCTTAAACCGTCATCTGGATTAACCATTCTGTGATTCCCCTTATCTGGCTTGGGAGTGTCACTGATGTCTGTTTATCTGGAACAAGAGCAGCCGTATGTGAACAGTGCAGCGCGCGAGCGCCGCAAGAAGTTGGATCAGCGCCGCATGGCTTTTCGCCGGGCGATTGAGCATTACGCAGAACAGCGCGAGTTGCAGCATGCGCTTTCCGACTACCCGGAACTGATTGTTACGGGTGTGATTACCCAGCAGACGCGGACGCTGCGAAGCGCTCAGCCAGGCTGTTAATGACGCTGCGGTTGTCCCGTACGTAGTTGAAAAATGCCTGTGCCACAGGCGACAGGTATTTGCTCCGTGGGTGCGCCAAGCACCAACTGCGGTAGAGCGGCAATTCAGCTACCGGGAGTTCCCTAAGTGCGCCGCTTTCAAGCTCACGGCGTACGGCATGGCGTGGCAGCAT
Source organism: Pseudomonas mendocina (assembly GCA_037482215.1). Taxonomy (NCBI): domain Bacteria; kingdom Pseudomonadati; phylum Pseudomonadota; class Gammaproteobacteria; order Pseudomonadales; family Pseudomonadaceae; genus Ectopseudomonas; species Ectopseudomonas mendocina. The sequence goes on along the minus strand of CP148074.1, from coordinate 4,603,333 downwards.
GGCCACGCCAAGGCCAGCGAGAACGCCCTCCAGCTGGCCCTCCATGGAGGCGATTTCCAGAGTATTAGGGAAGTGTGCTCGCTTCTGGTGGCAAAACTCCTCGCAAGCCAGGCGCGTGGCGGAGCCGCTTTCCCGCATCAATAAAGGCCAGGCGGTGAGATCTTGCAGGCTCAGGCGCTCTAACTGGCTGAGCGGGTGATCGACCGGCGCTACAGCAATGATCGGGTTATTCAAGAACGGCAGAAATTCCAAGTCCATATCGGTCGGAACACGCGAGAGGATCATCAGGTCGTCACGGTTGCTGCTTAGGCGCTTGACCACCTGCGCATGGTTGGTGACCGACATCTTGAGGCTAACTTCTGGATACTCGCGGCGAAATGAGGCGAAGAGGTGCGGAATAAAATATTTAGCGCTGGACTCGATGGCCAGGCTGAGCTGACCTTGCAGCCTGCCCTGAAGATCAGCAAGTTGCATATCCAGGCTCTCCAGTCGACCGAACACATCGTCGCTGGCTCGCAGCAAAACCTCGGCCGTTTCGGTCAGGTAAAGCTTCTTCCCGACGTAATCAAACAAGGGCTCGCCAATGAGATCTTCAAGTTGGCGAATCTGCAAACTTACAGCCGGTTGTGTGAGCGACATCTCTTCTGCAGCCCGGCTATAGGAGAGGTTGCTGCACACCGAACGGAATACCTGAAGTTGGCGAAATGTCATACGCATCAATGACTTGCGCACTTTTTTGTCCTTTTTGGAAATGCACCATTCGGTCAACTATAAGTCGTTACTAATACTAAACCCAATAAATATTGATTTTTGTTAATCAAAACGCCGGCGTAGTTTTAGCCCCATGTCTGCCGACTTGGCAGGTAAACCACGTAGGCCGGCTGGTCCGGTCACCTGTTCACGTGATCGAGGAAGCTGGCTCGTGATCAAGAAAATTTTGATTGCCAACCGGGGCGAGATTGCAGTCCGTATCGTGCGAGCTTGTGCCGAGATGGGGATTCGCTCGGTGGCTGTCTATTCAGATGCTGATCGCATGGCCCTGCACGTTAAGCGTGCGGATGAAGCGCACAGTATTGGTGATGATCCGCTGGCCGGTTATCTGAACCCGCGCAAGCTGGTTAACCTGGCAGTAGAAACCGGTTGTGATGCGTTGCATCCCGGTTATGGCTTCCTGTCCGAAAACGCTGAACTGGCAGAAATTTGTGCCGAGCGTGGGATCAAGTTCATTGGCCCGAGCGCTGAAGTCATCCGCCGTATGGGCGATAAGACTGAAGCCCGCCGCAGCATGATCAAAGCCGGTGTGCCGGTCACCCCAGGCACCGAAGGCAACGTTGCTGATCTGGAAGAAGCCCTGCGTGAAGGTGAGCGCATCGGCTATCCGGTCATGCTCAAAGCCACTTCCGGTGGTGGCGGCCGTGGTATTCGTCGCTGCAACAGCCGTGAAGAACTGGAACAGGCTTACCCGCGTGTGATCTCCGAAGCCACCAAGGCATTCGGCAGCGCTGAAGTATTCCTTGAGAAGTGCATCGTTAATCCGAAGCACATCGAAGCTCAGGTGCTGGCCGACTCCTTCGGCAACACGGTGCACCTGTTCGAGCGCGACTGCTCAATTCAGCGCCGTAACCAGAAACTGATCGAAATTGCTCCAAGCCCACAGTTGACCCCCGAGCAGCGCGCCTACATCGGTGACCTCGCGGTGCGTGCAGCAAAAGCCGTGGGTTACGAGAACGCCGGTACCGTGGAGTTCCTCCTTGCTGATGGCGAGGTGTACTTCATGGAAATGAATACCCGTGTTCAGGTTGAGCACACCATTACCGAAGAAATCACCGGTATCGACATCGTCCGCGAGCAGATTCGCATCGCCTCGGGCCTTGAACTGTCGGTGAAGCAGGAAGACATCCAATACCGTGGTTTCGCCCTGCAATTCCGGATTAACGCAGAAGACCCGCGCAACGGCTTTTTGCCGAGTTTCGGCAAAATCACCCGTTACTACGCGCCAGGTGGTCCGGGCGTGCGGACCGATACGGCGATTTACACCGGCTATACGATTCCGCCGTATTACGACTCGATGTGCTTGAAGCTGATTGTCTGGGCGCTGACCTGGGAAGAGGCGCTGGCCCGTGGCTCCCGTGCGCTGGATGACATGCGCTTGCAGGGTGTGAAGACCACTGCGACCTATTACCAGCAGATTCTCGAGAATGACGAGTTCAAGTCCGGGCAGTTCAACACTAGCTTCGTGGAAGAGCATCCAGAGCTGCTGAACTATTCGATCAAACGCAAGCCGGGCGAACTGGCCCTGGCCATCGCTGCCGCAATCGCCGCGCACGCCGGCCTGTGAGGAATTGAAAATGGCTAAGAAAATCACTGTCACCGATACCATCCTGCGCGACGCTCACCAGTCCCTGATCGCAACCCGTATGCGTCTGGATGACATGCTGCCGATCTGCGACAAGCTCGACAAAGTCGGCTACTGGTCGCTGGAAGTCTGGGGCGGCGCGACCTTCGACGCCTGCGTGCGCTTCCTTAAAGAAGACCCGTGGGAGCGTCTGCGCAAGCTCAAAGCGGCGCTGCCGAACACCCGTCTGCAAATGCTGCTGCGTGGTCAGAACCTGCTGGGTTACCGTCATTACAGCGACGACGTGGTGCGTGCGTTTGTGGCCAAGGCCGCCGTCAACGGTATCGACGTGTTCCGCATCTTCGATGCCATGAACGATGTGCGTAACCTGCGCGTGGCCATCGAGGCGGTGAAGGCTGCCGGTAAGCATGCTCAGGGCACCATCAGCTACACCACCAGCCCGGTGCACACCACTGAAGCCTTCGTTGAACAGGCTCAGGCTATGGCCATGATGGGTGTGGATTCCATCGCCATTAAAGACATGGCCGGTCTGCTGACGCCGTTTGCCACTGCTGAGCTGGTTAAAGCGCTGAAAGATGCCGTGCACCTGCCGGTGTTTATCCACAGCCACGACACGGCAGGCATGGGCAGCATGTGCCAGCTCAAGGCGATTGAAGCCGGTGCTGACCACATCGACACCGCAATCTCCAGCTTTGCCTGGGGCACCAGCCATCCGGGGACTGAGTCCATGGTTGCTGCTCTGCGCGGCACCGAATACGACACCGGTCTGGATCTGGCGCTGATTCAGGAAATCGGTATGTACTTCCACGCTGTGCGTAAGAAGTACCACCAGTTCGAAAGCGAGTTCACAGCGGTTGATACCCGCGTACAGGTCAACCAAGTGCCGGGCGGCATGATGAGCAACCTGGCTAACCAGCTCAAAGAGCAGGGCGCCCTGAACCGCATCAACGAAGTATTCGCGGAAATCCCGCGAGTGCGTGAAGACCTCGGCTTCCCGCCGCTGGTGACGCCAACGTCGCAGATCGTCGGCACCCAAGCTGTATTCAACGTACTGGCCGGCGAGCGCTACAAGACCATCACTAACGAAGTGAAGCTGTACCTGCAGGGCGGTTACGGCAAGGCGCCGGGCAAGATCAACGAGCAACTGCGCAAGCAGGCCATCGGCAGCGAAGAGCTGATCGAAGTGCGCCCGGCTGACCTGCTCAAGCCTGAGCTTTCACGTCTGCGTGAAGAAATCGGCAGCCTGGCTAAGAGTGAAGAAGATGTACTGACTTACGCCATGTTCCCGGACATCGGTCGCAAGTTCCTCGAAGAGCGCGCAGCGGGCACCCTGACGCCTGAAGTGTTGCTGCCGATCCCGGAAGCGGGCGCAAGCTCGGCTGTGGGGGGCGAGGGCGTACCGACCGAGTTCGTTATCGACGTACACGGCGAAAGCTACCGTGTGGATATCACCGGTGTGGGTGTGAAAGGTGACGGCAAGCGTCACTTCTACCTGTCCATCGATGGCATGCCGGAAGAAGTGGTGTTCGAGCCACTTAATGAGTTTGTCGGCGGCGCCAGTGGTAAGCGTAAGCAAGCCAGCGCTCCGGGTGATGTCAGCACCAGCATGCCAGGCAACATTGTGGATGTACTGGTTAAGGTCGGTGATGTGGTCAAGACCGGTCAGGCTGTGCTGATCAGCGAAGCGATGAAGATGGAGACAGAAATCCAGGCGCCAATCGCTGGCACTGTCACCGCCATTCACGTTGCCAAGGGTGACCGCGTCAACCCGGGCGAAGTGCTGATCGAAATCGAAGGTTAACCTCGAAGCCCCCGGCTGGTTGAACAGGCATTCAGACGGTTTAGGGGGCTTCTTTTTATTCAGGCGGCCGCTGCATCAGGCAGCGGTTGCGGCAGGTGCACCAGCAGGCGTGCTTGCCCGGTTTAGGTTATGCCCCGTATTGGAGGTCCATCGTCCTTCCCCGGATTGGACTTTCACAGCTGCAGGTAACAGCACAACGTGCAGTGGGGCATAACCCTTTATTTTCTAGAGCAGTTTTCGGTACTGGATAAACCCTGACTTTTCGGCAATGCGCTCATACAGCAGCATGGCTTTGCTGTTGGTCTCATGGGTCAGCCAGTAAGTGCGCGAGCAACCGTGAGCTTTGGCCTGGGCGTAAACGAATTCGATCAGTTGGCGGCCTACGCCGTTGCTGCGGGTTTCTTTGCTGATGAACAGGTCTTGCAGGTAGCAGTAATCGCCCTGAGTCCAGGTTGAGCGGTGGTAGACCCACTGCACCAAGCCGATGGCTTTGCCTTCGTGCCAAGCCAGTGCTGCATTAACTGGCTCGTCCGGGTCAAGGAAGCGTTTCCAGGTCAGCTCGCTGGTGGCCGCATCTATCTCAGTCATGTAGAAGCGCTGGTAGCCCTGCCACAGCGGTTTCCAGGCTTCCAGATCGGAAGCGCTCACGGGGCGGATATCGACGGGAATACGAATAGCCATGCAGTGGTTCTCCTAGTCAGGGAGCACTGGGTTGCGCCAAGCTATCTCATTCTGCCCGCTCGCCACACAGATCCAGTGCAAACCAATATTCGGCATCAGCCTGGGTCAGACCGGCACCGATTAAAGCAAACAGTTTGCCAAGCGCAGCCTCGCGGGTCATCCCCCCAGCGGAAATCAGCCCGCAATTGGCCAGTTGGCTGCCCGCAGCATAAACACCGAATTCCACATGCCCGTGGGGGCACTGGCTGATGGCGACCATCACCACACCCTTGTCGTGGGCCTCACGCAGTACCGCCAGCAGCTCTTGGTTGTCCGAGGGGCCGGTGCCGCTACCAAAGCACTCGAGCAATAGCCCTTGTACACCTGTGCTGAGCAAGGCGCGTAGATGGTTGCCCTGCAAGCCGGGATAGAACGGTAATACGGCGAGGTTTACCGGCTGCCGACGTTGGCGGTAATCCAGTTGCGCGGGGATGTTGGTAGCGCGCTCGCTGCAACGCGGACGGGGCAGGACTTGAAAGGCATCAAAGTCGTCGCTGCTCAGTTTGCTGACGCGGGCGCCATGCATCAGACGCTGGTTGAAGTACAGATGAACGCCGTTATCGACACCTTCAGCGAGCGTGTGCAGTGCGCCGAACAGGTTGTTCCAGGCATCGCTATTCTCAGCACCGGCAGGCAGCATTGAGCCGCTCAGAATCACCGGGACAGGCAGACCCAGCAGCAGGAAGCTCAGCGCTGCGGCGCTGTAGGCTAGGGTGTCGGTGCCGTGCAGCAGCAAGACACCGTCGCAGCCGTTTTCAACGCCTTCGCGGATAGCGGCAGCCATGGCCAGCCAGTTGTGTTGGGTCATGTTGGCGCTGTCGATGGGGGGCAGCAGTTCAGCAAACTGCCAGGCGGGCAGGTTCAGATTCTGCTCAGCTTGCGCGGTGCGGACCCGCTGTTCGAAACCGGAGGCCGGTGCCAGGCCATCTTCACTCTTCTGCATGCCAATGGTGCCGCCGGTGTACAACAGCAGAATGTTTTTGCAGCCCATGCCGGGTCTCCGCATTTTCGTGCTCTGAATGTGAAAACAGGGGGCTAGGCCCCCTGTCTGTGTTGCTGCGTCGCTTCCGTTTAACGCTGGTGGACGCTGTCGCGCACCGCTGCCAGGTCATCAGCTGAGGCGGATGGTGTCGGCCAGGAGCTGTTGTCCAGTTTCAGGTCGCTGAACTTGGATGCGTCAAATACCGGGCTTTTGATGCCCGCTTTGATCTGTGCGTCATAGTCATCCATCACCCGCAGGGCTTTCTTGAACAGCAGCACCACGGCGGTGAGGTTGACCAGTGCCAGCAAGCCCATGGTCAGGTCGGCAAAGCCGAACACAGTGGTTAGGTCCTGCAGCGAGCCCCACATGATCAGGCTGATGACCAGTACGCGGTACAGGATCAGCATGGAACGGTTTTTGGTAAAGAAGCTCAGTGCGTTTTCACCCAGGTAGTAGTTGTAAACCAAGGTGGTGAAGGCAAACAACACCAGTGCAGTACTGACAAACACTTTGCCCCACTCGCCTACCTGCGAGGCCATGGCATTCTGGGTCAGCAGTACGCCTTCCATCTCCATGCCCGGCTGATAGATGCCCGACAGCAGGATGATCAGCGCGGTGCTGGTGCACACCAGAATGGTGTCGATGAATACGCTCAGTGACTGCACGATACCTTGTGCCGCCGGGTGCTTGACCTCCGCCACGGCAGCCACGTTCGGTGCGCTGCCCAGACCTGCTTCGTTAGAGAACAGGCCACGTTTAACACCCCAGACAATCGCCGCGCCCATGCCGCCTGCGAAGGCTGGCTCTAGGCCGAAGGCACTGCGCACGATTAGCATCAGGGTATCCGGCACCACATTCAGGTTCATGCCCAGAATCACCAGCGCCATGCCGATGTAGGAAATACCCATAATCGGCACCAGTACGTCGGCCATACCGGCAATGCGTTTGATGCCGCCGAAGATGATGGCACCAATAACAGCCACCAGAATCAGCCCGCTGCCGAAGGTGGGAATGTTGAAGGTGTCATGCAGTGATGTGGCTACGGTGTAAGACTGCAAGGCGTTAAAACCGAAGCCAAAGGTCACCAGCAGCAGCACCGAGAACAGTACGGCCATGCCACGATTGCCCAGGCCTTGCTGGATGTAGAAGGCTGGTCCGCCACGGTAGGTGCCGTCGGCCTGACGCTCCTTGTACAGCTGGCCGAGGGTACATTCGAAGTAGCTGGTCGCCATCCCCAAAAGGGCCACGACCCACATCCAGAACACTGCGCCTGGGCCGCCCAGCATGATCGCAACGGCTACACCAGCAATGTTGCCAGCGCCGACGCGACCTGCAACCGAAAGCATCAGCGCTTGAAATGAGCTGAGTTGGCCCGGTTGACGTTTGAATGCCTCGCCGAAGATGCGGAACATGTCGCCGAAGTAGCGGAATTGGACGAATTTCGAGCGAATGGTGAAGTACAGGCCAAGACCTACCAGCACAACGATCAGTACTTTGCCCCAGAGGAGATCGTTAACAACCCCCATCGCGCTCAGTACCTGCAAGTAAATATCTTTAAGCATTGTGTCGCCTCGTCATTGCGGTGCGCCTCTAAAACCTGTCTACGTGGGTGTCGTGACGCTTTCAGAGATGCTCCCGCTATTTCTTATGTAGGGGTGCTCCACGGTGCGGGCACACAGACCGGGCATATTTGTTGAGTGGCGTTCATCGTGCAATTTCGCGTATTTAGGCGACATGGCGCGACCTGATGCTAAAATTGCGTCGCTCGCATCACATGGAAGTTCGTCATGTCTGCCCATTTAGGGACCAATCTCAAACTGCTTTGCAGCCATTACCGCTCTATTGCGGAGGTTTGTCGCAAGCTCGACATTAACCGCGCGCAGTTCAACAAATACCTCAGCGGCCAAAGCCGCCCGATTGCGTACAACCTTAAGCGTATATGCGATTTCTTTGGTGTCGAGGCCTATGAGCTGGAGTTGCCCTCGGATCAGTTTTCCGAGTTAATCGGCGGTAACCTTGGGTTGCGAGAGTCTCCCCGCCTAAGCAGTCCGGTGACAGAGTTGTTCGCACCTTTGGCAGGTTATTGCAGCGACATGTCACGTTATTGCGGCTACTACTTCGAGTACGCCAACTGCATGTCTGTCCCTGGGAAGATCCTGCTGTCGTTGGTGCAGGTACGTGAGGAGCGCGGCAGCTTTCTGTTCGAGCGCCAAGAGCGCCAGGAGCCCGCCGGTGCGGATAGTGCTAAGGCCGATGAGTGGGTGCGCTGTCGCTACCTGGGGGCTGCGTACTTTCTCCAGGACCGCATATTCCTGGTGGATTACGAGTCTCTTACGGGTAATGAAATCAGCCAGACGATTCTCATCCCTAGCTTTAAGAGTCGCATTAAACGCCTCAATGGACTGAAAACCGGCGTGTCCAGTGGAGATCGTCGTACCCCGGCCTGCACGCGCGTGGTTTGGGAATATTTGGGTCAGCAGATTAATCGAGTCGCAGCCTATCGCCAGGTGATGCTCTACGATCCGGATGATGCGCGTATTGATGAGGATATCCGTCAGCGCCTGATTGGTTCAGTGGTGCGCAACGGCCTGTTTGAGATCGACTGAAGGGCACCGCTGCCAGCACCAATACATGACTGGCTTGATGAGCGAATAATGCCCTGCAGATCGTTTCGGCCTGTTTAAGCTGGTTTGGGTATGGACATTTCACTCGCCAGCGCCTGATCACGTGGATCGGTACTGGCCAGCAGGCCTTGCCTTACGCCACTCTGGTCTTGCTCGCTGCGGTTTTGGCCAAGCTTCCATTTACCGTCCAAACGTTCAATAGGCAGGGCGAAACCAACAATCGCGCGCAACATCCCGGCAATGTAGTCATCCGGGGCATCGCTGACCGCCCATGGTTTATCACGCCCGCCTTCATGTCGATCGGTCAGTGCGCTGACGATTTTCAGCAGGCGTTCGGCGTCTTCGAAAATTTCGACATGACCCCTGGCCTGAACGTTGATGTAGTTCCAGGTTGGCACCACTTTGCCGTGTTCTGCTTTGGCGGCGTACCAGCTGGGAGTGACGTAGGCCTCTGGACCCTGAAAAATCACCAATGCTTGGCTACCGGCGGCCAAATCCTTCCACTGTGGGTTTGCCCGGGCAAAGTGACCATACAGCGTGCCGTAAGGGCCTTCATCTTCAACTAGAAGCATCGGCAAGGGGGTGGCAAGCAGGCCATGCTCACCGTGACTGACCAAGCTGGGTAGGCGGCAGGCGCGCATTTGCTGGTGCAGTGCAGTGAGTTCTTCTTGGCGGAATGCTGAGGGGATATACATAACGGAGGCGCTCCAAGTGATAGCAGCATGCTAGACGGCTTGGAGGCACTTGGTAAGAGGGGTGTGCGATTTTATTTACGAAAACTTCTGAGTTGTTTGATAAATAAAACGAGAATAAGCTAGGGGAACACGCTCCCCTGGCTTACAGGCTTAGCCGACTTGGAACGGCGCGCTGTCTGGTGTGGACTTAATGGTCCATTGACCGCTTTGGCGGAATGACTTGGCCGAGGCGTATGTGTCCTCCATGAACTGGAAGTAAACGATCTGGTCGTTTTCTACTTTTGCCAACACCGAGAACGGGGAGGTGAAACGGTGGCCAAGGGCAACCGAGGTGTAGGTGAACTGACCGAATACGGCGACTTTGCCGTCACTGCCAAAGATGTCAGAGACCTGAAAGTCGTTTACGTCCCAGTAGGTGCCCACATTGGAGAAGGTGTCGACAAATACCTGGCGGCCTTTGCGTGTACCGGTCCAAGGCTCGATTTGCTGGAGCTCTGGGTGCTCGAAGTTAAGCGAGGTGTAGGTTGCGTCTTCCGCAACCAGTTGGCTGGCAGCGTAGGCCACGCTGTCTTTTCCAGAGTTGGCGAGAAACGCGCCTACGATGGCGACGGCATCTTGGCTGGCTTTGGCTTGGGCAATTTGCTCTTTATCTGCGGACATACTTTTTCACTCATAGATGGGTAAAAAATCAGCGCAAAGCGCGCTAACAGAGTTTGTGTAGAGTCATGCCTTAAATGTTTGCGTGCTTTAGACCAGAAAAAATGGAGTAGGTGCTGGCCCGTAGGGCGTACAGCCTAATACCTGTTGACGCGCTTCCCCTGTGTTGAATTTCAAGGAGCTCCAGCTTGAGTGTCTAGACTTTAGGCCGTCAGGCGGCTCAACGAAATCTTCACAATTTTTCTACCTGGCCAGCACAACTCACGCCGTAGATTCGCCGGCATTTCGTTCCCTGTGGGAGGACGTAATGTCCGAATCTCTCGTGAAAAAAATGTCTGTGCTGGGTCGGGTGCGATTGAGTCGTAACGTGTTGACCATGTTGGTGGCGCTGTGGGTGATGGCCACCATGAACCTGCCATTCTGGGCCAGAGTTTGGCAGGGCGTCGGTGGTTGGGATAACGACAGTCCGCTTTTTCTGCTCAGTTTGCCGGTGTTTGTCTGGATCTGGTTGTATGTGTTGCTGAGTCTGCTGGCCTGGGGGCGACTGACCAGGCCTGTGCTGTATCTGGTGCTGCTGGTTTCGGCGGCCACCAGCTACTTTATGCACAGCTATGGCATCGTTATTGACTACACCATGCTGACCAATGTGGTGCAGACCGATACGGCAGAAGCGACCGAGTTGCTAAGTTGGGGCATGTTGTTGTGGATGCTGGGCTTTGCCGCCTTGCCAATTCTCCTGATCAGCCGTGTGCAGCTGATTGAGCGGCCGTGGAAACGGGAGTTGTTTGGCAAGCTTGGCAGCATGGCGGTGTTGGTCGTGTGCTTGTTTGCGCTGGTGATGAGTTGTTATCAGCCCTATGCCTCCCTGCTTCGCAACAACCGTGAAGTGAGGCTGATGTTGGTGCCGTCAAATGTTGTAGGTGCGATCCAGGGGTATCTGAAACGTGAGTTCAGCGCACCCGATAAGCTAGAAATCGTCGGCGCAGACGCCCACCGTGTTACTCCTGTTGCGCTGGGGGCTAAGCCTAAGCCGAAGGTCATGGTAGTGGTGGTTGGTGAGACAGCCCGTGCAGTCAATTTCGGGCTCGATGGTTATGAGCGAAACACCAGCCCTGAGCTTGCCAAGCGCAACGTCATCAACTTTAAAAACGCCCGTTCATGCGGCACGGCTACAGCCGTGTCAGTGCCTTGTATGTTCCAAGACGTAGGCCGGGAAGGTTACAAAAGCAGCATGGCGCAGAACCGTGAAGGGCTGCTCGATATACTGCAGCGTGCAGGTGTTGGTGTTCTGTGGCGCGATAACAACTCGGGCTGTAAGGGGGTTTGTGATCGGGTACCGACCGAGGATGTTTCCCATCTAGATGTCAGCACGCTGTGCACAAAAGAGGAGTGCCGAGATGAAGCGCTTCTGTACAAGCTCTCGGAATATCTCGATAAGCTCGACCGCGATACCGTCGTCGTTTTGCATATGAAAGGCAGCCACGGCCCGGCCTACTACAAGCGTTACCCCGCTGCATTCGAGAAATTCACCCCGGTGTGCGACCAGGTGCAGTTGGATCGTTGTGAGCGCGAGACCATCGTCAACGCCTACGACAACAGCATGCTCTACACCGACTACGTGCTGGCCTCGACCATTGATCTGCTCAAAGAGAAGTCAGCAACGCTGGATACGGCCATGTTCTATATGTCTGACCATGGTGAGTCCTTAGGTGAGAGCGGCATGTATTTGCATGGGGTGCCGTATGCGATTGCTCCGTCGGAGCAGACCCATATCCCGATGGTGATGTGGCTATCTGATGGGGTACAGAGTAGCAATGGCATCACGGCGCAGTGCATGCAGCAACAAAGTACCGCTGAAGTCTCGCAAGATAATTTGTTCCACTCGGTGCTGGGTTTTATGGGGGTGCAGACCTCGGTGTACAAACCGTCGCTGGATCTGTTCAGCGCCTGCCAGGCGCAGAAGGTTGTCCAAAGCCAAAATCAGTCTGCGCAGGCTGTACAAGCAACTTATTAAGGCCCGTCATATCCCTCACCGGCATTGGATGTCAGAGAGATTTGCGATCAACCGGCAGAGGTAATGGCCGATGCGGATGGGGCAGGCGGTGGGTTTGGGTTACGTGTGAAGGCTGGCCTTGGCCAATAAAAAAGGGATGGCATAAGCCATCCCTAAAAAATAGAGGCGGGGGGCCTCCGGTACCATCTTGCGAAATCAGCGATTGCGGGCTTGAGCCTGCTGAGCTTGATGCTGTTCAGCGCGCTGTGGGACATAGCGCGGCATTGCAATACCCGGCCACATGCGACGTGGTGGAGTCAGCGCCATAAAGGTTGGCGGCAGGGTTGGCATGAATGCGTTGTTTTTCATGAGAATTCTCCTGGCTTATGCCTTCAGTGGGACTAGACGCGGGGCGATCATGTTTTCAGGGCGCAGAATGTCGTCCAGCGTGGCGTCATCCAGCAGTTTTTCTTCGCGTACCAGTTCCAGAACGCCACGGCCTGTGTCGAGTGCGACTTTGGCAATGCGTGTAGCGTTTTCGTAACCGATGTATGGGTTCAGTGCAGTGATCAGGCCGATGGAGTTCTCCATCAGTTCACGGCAGCGATCTTCGTTTGCAGTGATGCCGTCGATGCACAGCTCGCGCAACATATCCATGGCGCGGGTTAGCAAGCGGATCGAGTCGAGAATCTTGTAAGCGATCAGCGGCTCCATCACGTTCAGTTGCAGCTGACCACCTTCGGCAGCCATGGTCAGCGCCAGGTCGTTACCGATCACATCAAAAGCCACTTGGTTGACGGCTTCCGGGATCACCGGGTTGACCTTGCCTGGCATGATCGAGCTGCCTGGCTGACGCGCCGGCAGATTGATCTCGTTGATGCCGGTGCGCGGGCCGCTGGACAGCAGGCGCAGGTCGTTACAGATCTTCGACAGCTTGACCGCAGTGCGCTTGAGCATGCCGGAGAACAGTACGAAAGCACCCATGTCGGAGGTGGCTTCAATCAGGTCAGCCGCCGGTACAACCGGGTGGCCGCTGATAACTGCTAGGCGCTTAACCGCCAAGTGCTGGTAAGCCGGGTCGGCGTTGATGCCGGTGCCGATTGCGGTACCGCCGAGGTTAACTTCAGTCAGCAGTTTTGGCGCCAGCAGCTTCAGGTGTTGCAGGTCTTCACCGAGGGTGACGGCGAAGGCGCGGAATTCTTGGCCGAGGGTCATCGGCACGGCGTCTTGCAGCTGGGTACGGCCCATTTTCAGAACGTGACCGAACTCCAAGCCTTTGGCCGCGAACGACTGGATCAGCTTGTCCAAGGCGTTGAGCAGGCTGTCATGGCCCAGCAGCAAGCCGATGCGAATGGCGGTTGGGTAAGCGTCGTTGGTCGACTGCGCCATGTTCACATCGTTATTCGGATGCAGGTATTGGTACTCACCTTTTTCATGACCCATGGCTTCGAGGGCGATGTTGGCAATCACCTCGTTGGCGTTCATGTTGGTGGAAGTCCCTGCGCCGCCTTGAATCATGTCGACGACGAACTGGTCGTGAAACTCACCCTGAATGATACGGGCGCAGGCGGTGCTGATTGCGGTGTGCTTGGCGGCAGACAGGTGGCCCAGCTCGCGGTTTGCGTCAGCTGCAGCCTGTTTGACCATGGCCAGGCCAATGACCAGTTTCGGGTAGTGAGCAAGCGGTACGCCAGAGAGGCGGAAGTTCTGCACAGCGCGCAGCGTCTGGATACCGTAATAAGCCTCGGCGGGTACTTCGAGGCTGCCTAGCAAGTCTTTCTCGATGCGGTGTGATGCAACAAGGGACATGATGGATAAAATCTCGTAAAGGTGCGGTGGTAACCGCGATGTCCCGTAGATTAAGGGCTGTGGCCTGATGTTGGCCAATGCTGTTATCCGCTATCCTATGCACAATCGGCATAATGTTGGTGTGACTCGGTTTTGTTCAGGTAGTCAGAAAACAGCGCCGAGAGAGAAGCTCTCGATACCGGCTATCGTTTCGAGAGAAAATCTCGAAATAGATATTAAAAACACGAATTAGTCTCGAATGAGGTGCGCATGAATCTTGAGAGCAAATGGCTGGAAGACTTCGTTGCATTGGCGACAACCCGCAGTTTTTCCCAGGCCGCGCAGAAAAGATTCGTGACCCAGCCTGCATTCAGTCGGCGAATTCGAAGCCTTGAAGCTGCGCTAGGCCTGACATTGGTTGACCGCTCACGTACTCCTGTTGACCTCACGGAATCGGGGCAACTGTTTTTGGTCACGGCGCGCAGCATCGTTGAGCAGTTGGGCGAGGTGGTTCGTCACCTCCACAACCTTGAGGGACAGCAGGGTGAGGTGATGCAAATTGCGGCGGCGCACTCGCTGACACTCGGTTTCTTCCCTGAGTGGATTGCGCGTTTACGCCGTGAGGGGTTGCCACTAACGACTCGTCTGGTGGCCGCGAACGTGGGTGAGGCGGTGCACTCTTTGCGTGAAGGGGCGTGTGATCTCATCCTTGCCTATTACGATCCGGATGCTGCCATGCAGCTCGACCCGGAGCTGTTCCCTTCATTGCACTTGGGCCGCACAGAAATGCTGCCGATGTGTGCCGCGGATGAGAATGGCAAGCCCTTGTTCGATCTTGAAAGCGGGCAAAGCGTACCCTTGTTGGCCTATAGCGCCGGGGCTTTGCTTGGGCGTTCAGTCAACCAGTTGTTGCGTCAGCGCGCTCTGCGATCAACAACGGTCTATGAAACAGCCATGGCCGATAGCCTCAAATGCATGGCGTTGCAGGGCATGGGGGTGGCATGGGTGCCCAGGCTTTCCGCTACGGCTGAGCTGGCTCGCGGCGAGCTGTTGGTGTGTGGGGATGAGCAATGGTTTTTACCGCTGGAGATCCGCTTGTATCGCTGTGCTTTGGTCCGTAAGGCTTCGGTACGTTTATTGTGGCGAAAACTTGAGGGTGGTTTGGCGCCGGCACCTGTGGAGAATCTGTAGCGCGGAGCCAGTAGCATTTCATCGCCACATGCTTGATGAGGTGCCTTTGGATGAAACCAGATCGTGCGGCAGGCAGTCAGAATTTTCCGTAATACCTGTTGCGGTATTACAGCAGCTGCTTACTGGCTGATAGTTGGAGTTGAAAGGGAATTATTCGATTTTCTTCGTTCTCGTTTCAGCCCTGTCTCCATATGATCAGCACGGGATAGCTACCTGGCTGACCTGCAGTTTCTCACTGCTGGCATAACCATGCGCTGCACCGCAGATTGTAGATGTTGTTGTGATCAAACCTTAGGACAGGAGTCGCCCGCATGAGTAATGCCTTTATTAATGCTATCAAGCAACGTCGTACCCAATATGCGCTGGGTAAGGAATTGCCTCTGCCGCAGGCCGAGGTCACTGCGCTGATTCAGGAAGCCATTAAACTGTCGCCTTCGTCGTTCAACTCGCAAAGCTCACGTGCGGTGATTCTGTTCGGTGCTGAGAGCGACAGCTTTTGGGGCATCGTTAAAGATGAGCTGCGTAAGATCGTTCCAGCAGATGCCTTTGCTACAACTGAAGGCAAGATCAACAGCTTTGCGGCGGGTGCTGGTACCGTGCTGTTCTATGAAGATCAGGATGTGATCAGCGGTCTGCAAAAGCAGTTTGCTTTGTATGCCGATAACTTCCCGATCTGGTCCGAGCAGTCCAGTGGTATTGCTCAGTTTGCTGTGTGGTCAGCCCTGGCCAGCGCAGGCATTGGTGCCAGCTTGCAGCATTACAACCCGCTGGTAGATGCTGCTGCGGCAGCTAAGTGGAACATTCCGGCGAGCTGGAAGCTGCGTGCGCAATTGCCGTTTGGTGCGAACAAGGCTGGGTTTAACGACAAGACCTTTATCGACGATAAAGAGCGCTTCCGTGTTTTCTCCTGAGCATTAAACAGTTGGCCGTGAGGCTAGCTGCTTTAAACGAAAAACCCGTCGCTTTGTCGACGGGTTTTTTGTACGTGGGTTGGGAAAGTATGTTTCTGCCAATAGATGTGTTGAGCGCAGAACATACAGGCGCCACTCGAGTCCCCGTCAGGAGGCCAAGCGGAGGCGCTGTGTAGGGGGGAAGAGCCGCATGGATGCGGTGATAGACGTAAAGGGCCATGGATGGCCCTTGTACGTCGGCCCCCGGAACAGTGCCGGAGTGCGGGAAGTTTCGCGTAGCGAAACCCGGATGCCGGGGTGCATTTCTTTTGCTTACTTTTCTTTGTGCAAGCAAAGAAAAGTGAGGCGCCCGAGGGGGCGCAACCTGATCATTAAAGCGCTGCGTTGTTGTGTGTTACAGAGATTCATCCCTATGGCGCTGTTCCACTTGGCGAAAGATTTGGAGCTTCTGTCGAGTTCACAAGCCATTGGTGGATAAGCTGCTTTGCAGCCTTATCGCACCCTACGGGCTGTGACACTTAACTCAACCCGTATTTTTTCACCTTATCGAACAGCGTGGTCTTGGCCATGCCCAGGCTCTGGGCGGTCTGGCTGAGGTTGCCGCCGTTTCGGCTGAGGCTGTCGGCCAGAAGGTTGCGTTCAAAGGCTTCAACGGCTTCGGCAAAGGTGGCGCCGCCTGTGTGGCTCGTTGTGTTGTCTTTAAGCGCTGGCAGGTTGAGCGCGAAGCGTTCAGCGACGTTGCGCAGCTCGCGCACGTTACCCGGCCAGTCGTGACTTATAAGGCTGCTCAGGGTCTGTGCATCCAGCTCCGGGGCGGGGCGGTCGAAGCGCAGGGCGGCAAGTTGCAGGAAGTGCTCGAACAGCAGCGGGATATCCTCGCGGCGCTCGCGCAAGGGCGGCAGGTTGAGCGTCACCACGTTGAGGCGGTAATACAGGTCACTGCGGAAGGTGCCTGCTTTGCCTTGCTGTTCCAGATCAGCCTTGGTCGCTGCAATAAAACGACAATCCACCGGGATGCTCTGGTTCGAGCCGAGGCGCTCCAGGCTGTGCTCCTGCAGCACGCGCAACAGTTTGATCTGCAGGTTCAGCGGCATGCTTTCGATTTCGTCGAGGAACAATGAGCCGCCGTTGGCGTGTTCGATTTTGCCGACGCGGCGCTTGTTTGCACCGGTAAACGCGTGGGCTTCGTGGCCGAAGATTTCACTCTCAAAAAGGCTCTCTGGCAGACCGCCGCAGTTGAGCGCAACAAACGGATTGCTCTGGCGTTTGCTGAAGTCGTGCAGGCAGCGGGCAACCAGTTCCTTGCCGGTGCCGGTTTCGCCTTCGATCAGCACATTGGCGGAGGTGTCTGCGACATTGGCGATCAGCTCGCGCAGCCTTTCCATGGCCGGTGAGACGCCGATCAGGCGTTGTTCCAAGGCTTGACGCCCGGCGAGGCGGCGGCGCAGTTCGGAGACCTCTCGGCTCAGGCTGCGTTGGCTGAGGGCGCGGCGTGTAGCATCGACCAAGCGCTCCGGCGAGAAGGGCTTTTCAATAAAGTCGTAGGCACCGTCACGCATGGCGTTGACCGCCATGTTGATGTCGCCGTGACCGGTAATGAGGATTACTGGCAGGTTTTCGTCCAGCTGCTTGAGATGTTTAAGCAGGTCGAGTCCATCCATGCCGGGCAGGCGGATGTCGCTGATAACGATCCCGGCAAAGTCCGCATCAAGCCGTTGCAGTGCCTCTTCTGCACTGCCGACGCCGATGCTGGGGATATCATCCAGCGCCAGCGCCTGCTGGCAGCCCAGCAGAACGTGTGGGTCGTCTTCAACGATCAGAACGCTCAGGCGCTCAGTCATGGGGGGCATCCTTGTGAGGGGAGATAATGGGCAGGTTGAGGAGGAAGGCGGTACCGCCATTTTCCGGGTGCTGCACACTGAGGTTGCCATTGGCGGCGGCGGCCAGGCTGGCAGAGAGGGTCAGACCAAGGCCCAGGCCTTTTTCCCCTGGTTTGGTGGTAAAAAAGGGTTCGAACAGGTGAGCGCGAATATCCACCGGGATACCGCTGCCATTGTCTTGTACGGTCAGCAGGTAGCGTTCACCTTGGGGGCGACCTGTCAGGCAGAGTTGGCGTTCGTTTTGTTCGATCATGGCGTCCAGGGCGTTGGCGATCAGGTTGATCAGAATCTGCTCCAAACGGGTTTGCTCAATGCCCAGTACGCTGTCGTCGCCGTCGTGCTGGCAGTCGCGCTGCACGATCAGTCCTTCGTAAGCGCTATGGCTTTCCAATAGTTTTAAGGCGGCATCAATAGCCTGCTCAAGGCTGGCTTGGCCATGGTCATCTGCGCGGCGCGCAAAGGCACGCAAGCTACCGGTGATCTTGCCCATGCGGTCGACCAATTCGCCGATGGTTTGCAAGTTGCTGCTGGCTACATCCAGCACGCCGCGTTGTAGGAAACGAATGGTATTACCGGACAGGGTGCGCAGGGCGGCCAAAGGCTGGTTGAGTTCGTGGGCGATGGCGGTGGACATCTGCCCAATCACTGCCAGCTTACCCGCTTGGATCAGGTCGTCCTGGGTCTGACGCAGGGTGGTTTCGGCTTGCTCGCGTTCGCGTACCTCAGCTTGTAGGCGCTGGTTGCTGGCCTGCAAGTCGGCGGTTCGTTCGGCAATTTTACGCTCCAGTTCGTTGTTGGCTTTAATCAAGGCTTCTCGGGCAGCCAGACGGGTAGCAATCATGCGCCGACGCTGGTTGAGGGCCAGGGCGAGGAATATCAGCAGGGCGCAGGCTACTCCGGCAAGCAAGGCATGGCTGTAGGCGGCGCGGCGTACGTCCTGAATTGGGCTGAGCAAGGTCATGTGCCACGGGGTGTCCACCAGAGGCCTGGATTGGGACAAGTAGGTGACGCTGGTGGTCTGTGAGTGAGCGCTGGTTTCTTCATCGAAACTCACCAGCTCGGAGCCATCGGCGAGCTGTCGACGTGTAAGGGGTTGTAGCTCTTCGAGGGCCCACCAGTGGTATTGCAGGCTGCGCGCCAGTCGCTCGCGGGTCGTAGCGTCCAACGGTCGGACGGCCTTGAGCCAGCGCGACTCATTGCTGGAGAGAATGATGATGCCGTTTTCATCGCTGACATAGGCTTGCAGGCGTGCTTTCTGCCAGCGTTGTTCAAGGCCCTCGAGACGGACTTTAACCACTGCGACGCCAATGATCCGGTTACCTTTTTTCAGGGCGTGGGCCAGGTAATAGCCGGGCTCACCTGCTGTGCTGCCAATACCGTAGAAGCGAGCGGCGCGACCCTCCATGGCGTCTTTGAAATAAGCGCGGAAGGACAAGTCTTCACCGAGATAACTGGTCGCGTCCTGCCAGTTACTGGTGGCCAGCACCCGGCCTTGCGGGTTGAGAATATAGATAGCCAAGCTGCCGCTGCGCTGGTTAAGCCCTTCCAGGTATTCGTTGACCAAGTGACGGCGGTAAGTCGTGGGCGTACTCAACAAGCGCTCGACGTTGAACTCAAGCTCCAGCAGGGAGGGCAAGTAGGTGTACTTGCTGATTTCGCTTTCGACCGAGCGGGCGTTCAGCTCCAGTTGGCGCTGACCGTTTTCGCTGAGGTTTTGGATGCCGAAATATTCACTGGTGTAGAAGCCCGCAATGCCGCAGCCGATGGTCAGCATCAGCATCAGTGCGATCAGAGACAGGCGGCGGACAAGGCGCGGTTTCACAGTCAGTACCGAGGGTATGCAGTGAGGAGGAGCTGTAGGGTATTGCATCGTGGGAATCCCTGACAGGCCATTGTCCTAGGCTAGGTGATTACCGGGCGGAGCGCCCGGTAATCGGAACAGTGTGGTTGCCGCAGTAGCCTGCGGCGACCATGTGGGTGTGACTCAGTGCGGCAGGATGTTGGACAGGAAGTGTTGAGCGCGTTCGGAGCGCGCTTTTATGTCCCCGAAGAACTCGTCCTTGGCGCAGTCTTCAACAATCTGTCCGGCGTCCATAAAGATCACTCGGTCGGCAACCTTGCGTGCAAAGCCCATCTCGTGGGTGACGCACATCATGGTCATGCCTTCATGAGCCAGCTGCACCATCACATCCAGCACCTCGTTGACCATTTCCGGGTCCAGTGCTGAGGTTGGTTCGTCGAACAGCATTACGACAGGGTCCATAGCCAGGGCGCGGGCGATAGCCACGCGTTGTTGCTGGCCCCCAGAGAGTTGGCCTGGGTACTTGTGGGCATGGGCTTTCAGACCCACGCGCTCCAGCAGTTCAAGGCCTTTTTGAGTGGCCTCTTCCTTGCTGCGGCCGAGCACCTTGATCTGGGCGATGGTCAGGTTTTCGGTAATGCTCAGGTGTGGGAACAGCTCAAAGTGCTGGAACACCATGCCGACCCGCGAACGCAGTGTAGGCAGGTTGGTTTTCGGATCAGCAATGGAGGTGCCATCCACTACGATGTCGCCCTTCTGGAATGGCTCCAGCGCGTTGACGCATTTGATCAGGGTGGACTTACCCGAACCGGACGGGCCGCACACGACGACCACTTCGCCTTTTTTCACTTCAGTGCTGCAATCGGTCAGCACCTGGAAGTTTCCGTACCACTTGTACACGTTCTTAATGGAAATCATACGGCTAACCTTTTTTGCAGATGCTTGACCAGCAGCGAGGCTGAGAAGCTGATGATGAAGTAGACCAGACCGGCAAAGATGAGGAACTCATGGGGCTGGCCGATGATGTCGCCACGGGAGCGGGCTGCGTTGAGGAAGTCCATCAGGCCCACGGTGTACACCAGCGAGGTGTCTTGGAAGAGGATGATGCTCTGTTGCAACAACAGCGGGCTCATCTTGCGAAATGCCTGAGGCAGGATGATCAGGCGCATGGTCTGGCTGTACGTCATACCCAGGGCCTGCGCTGCACCCATTTGTCCGCGAGGGATGGACTGAATGCCTGCCCGTACGATCTCGCAGAAATAGGCCGCCTCAAACATGATGAAGGCCACCAAGCAGGAGCTGAAAGCACCGACGGGGGTGTCCTCACCGGTGATCCAGCGCAGGATGAAGGGCACTGCGAAGTAGAACCAGGTGATAACCAGCAGCAGCGGAATCGAGCGGAAGTAGTTGACGTACGTGGCAGCGATGTTCGACAGCAGGCTATTGCCGGACATGCGCATCAGGGCCAGCAGGGTGCCCAGCACCACGCCGCCGATAACGCCCATGACCGTTAGCTGTAAGGTCATCAGCATGCCGTCCCACAGCCCCGGCAAGGCCGGGATGATTGGGCTGAAATCCATTATTTACCCCCTACGGAGATCAGGCCGGGCACGCTGACTTTCTTCTCCAGCAGGCGCATGAGCAGCATCAGGCTCATGTTCAGGGTGAAGTAAATCAGGGTTGCCAGGGTGAAGGCCTCAAACAGGTTGGCGCTGAACTCAGCAGTCTGTTTGGTTTGTGCCAGCAGCTCCATCAGGCCGATCAGCGAGGCCACCGAGGAGTTCTTGAATATGTTGAGGAACTCGCTGGTGAGCGGCGGAATGATGATCCGGTACGCTTGTGGCAGCAGTACGTTCCAGTAGGTCTGCGGCAGGGTGAAGCCCATTGCGTAGGCTGCAGCGGTTTGCCCTTTAGGCAGCGCCTGAATACCGGTGCGCACTTGTTCGCAGACGCGCGCCGCAGTAAACAGCCCCAGGCACACGACCACGCTTAGGTAGGCTGAGGTGGCTGGATTGAGATCTTGTTTGAACCAGATTTCCAGCGGCTCAGGCAGCAGGTCTGGAACCAGGAAGTACCAGAGGAACAGCTGCACCAGCAGCGGCACGTTACGGAAGATTTCAACGTAAACCGTGGCGATTCCAGAAATCCAGCGGTTGGGCAGGGTGCGCATGACACCGAGCAGAGAGCCAAGCAGCAGGGCGATAATCCAGCCGGCTAGTGCGATGGCGACTGTCCAGCCCAGGCCGGTGAGGAACCAGTCCAAGTAGATCTCGCTGCCGATGCCAGTGGACTTGAAGAAAATGCCCCAGTCCCAGTTGTAGTTCATGCGGGTTTCCCCTCGGCGACTTAACAACACGCACGGCCTGCCGCTAAACAAGCGGTGGAGGGCCTATACGTGGTAACGGTTATCAAGCAGCAGGGCACACAGCTTCATCATCCGAACCGATGAGTCGTGTCATGCATGCTTGGTTGAATTGGAAAGGGGATGCCACACGGGCCTCCCCAAGTCCCCGCACACGGCCCCCCTTTTGAAAGGGCCGCGGCATCACCTTCAGATCTGTTCTGCAGACTTGTCGGTGGGGTTGGCGATCAGTTTTTTCAGCTGCTCGCTCATGGGGAAATTCAGGTTCAAGCCTTTTGGTGGGACAGGCTGTTGGAACCACTTGTTGTAGATGTCGTTGATCTCACCGGAAGCGAAGGTGTCGCTGATGGCTTTATCCACAACACGTTTAAAGTCCGCGTCGCCTTTGCGCATCATGCAACCGTAAATCTCGAAGGACTGCGGTTCACCCACAATGTGCCAGTCAGCAGGCTTCTTGGCCTTGGCCATTTCACCAGCGAGCAGAGCGTCATCCATCATGAATGCGACTGCACGGTTGGACTCCAGCATCAGGAAGGCCTCGCCGTGGTCTTTGGCGGAGATCACATTCATGCCCATTTTCTTCTCGGCATTCATGATCTTCAGCAGACGCTCGGATGTGGTACCGGCGGTGGTCACCACGTTTTTGCCCTTCAGATCTGGGAAGTCTTTAATCGGCGAGCTAGTGCGGGTCAGCAGGCGGGTACCCACTTCAAAGATACCCACGGAGAAATCAACTTGACGCTGACGCTCAACGTTGTTGGTGGTGGAGCCGCACTCGAAATCAACGGTGCCGTTCTGCACCAGTGGGATGCGGGTTTGCGAGGTGATCAGGTTGTAGCGGACCTTCAGCTCAGGCAGGTTCAGCTCTTTCTTCAGCTCTTCAACCACTTTCAGTTGCAGGTCGTGGGAGTAGCCTTCCGGCTGCTGAGGGTTGCTGCCGTAGTAGGAGAAGGGGATAGAGGAGTCACGGTGGCCGAGGGTTACGACGCCGGATTCTTTGATTTTTTTCAAGGTCCCGGTGAGTTCGTCGGCGAAAGCTGGACTGCAGATCAGGCTGGCTGCCATGGCGGCGCCCAGTACGCTTGTAGTAATTCGCATGAATCTGTTCCTCGATGTTTTTCTTATGGGTGGCAAGCCACCGAGTGCGGAAGGATCAACACATTCCTGAAAACATCAGGAGCAGGATGCATGCCAGTTGCTATTTTTAGATGCAAGTCATTGATAAATATAGATTTTATATGTTTGTCGGGAATCGCCAAGGGCTCCCTTTGTTCGGATTTACGAACCCCTTCAGTTTGGGAATTCGGATTTCCGAACGGCGCCTGGGCCTTGTCTAATTCGGTGGGGGGCACGTTTGCCGGGTGCGCGGGGAGTCAGGTTTGATAAATGTCGGGGCGGAATTGGTGCCAGATGTAATTAGGTTGATTGACGGGTTCAAACCCCATCTTTTCATAGAGCCAGGGCGCCGTTGTGGTGGCCAACATAATCCGCCGCAGCCCACATGCTTCTGGTCTGGCCAGCATGCCTTCGGATAACCAGCGGCCAAGGCCTTTACCTTGGTAGGCTGGGTCGACGAACACGTCGCACAAATAGGCAAATGTCGCTGCGTCGGTAACCAGCCGGGCAAAACCTATTTGTTGTTCATGGTGATAGAGGCCAAGGCACAGGCTGTTATCGATACTCAGCTTGACCCGCTCACGGCTGATGCCTTTGGCCCATGTCGAGTGAGTTAGAAAGCCATGGATAACATCCAGATCAAGGCGGCTTTTATCGGCATCAAGGCTGTAGCCCAAAGCGGTGAAATGGCTGTCACTGTGCGTCATTCGAAATCCCTTCGTATGTGGCTTCCAGGTAATGGAGAGTAGCTTGAAGACGCCCTTAGCCCCTAGCGATTATGCGTGCACTAAAATGCAAACGCCCGGCACATAGGCCGGGCGTTTGAGTACAGCAAAGGTTTATTTACCGGACTTGATGGTGTTCCACACGCGGGTGCGAACGCGCTCAATGTTCTGCGGCAATGCCTTCAGTACATACAGGCTCTTTTGGCCTTCTGCGTCCGGTGACAGGTCTTTGTTGTCACGGATGGCCGAGCTCACCAACTGCATGCCTGGCTTGTTCGGGTTCGGGTAGCCGAGGAAGTCACTCACCGGCGCGATAACGGTTGGGTCCATCAGGTTATTGAGGAATTCGTGGGCTTCCTCGACGTTTTGTGCGCTTTTGGGAATGGCGAAGGAGTCATACCACAGCGGTGCACCTTCCTTCGGCAGGCGCCAGTCGACCACAACGCCGTTGCCTGCTTCCTTGGCACGGTTGGCGAACTGGAAGAAGCTGCCCGAATAGCCGACGGCCACGCAGATATCACCGTTGGCGATGTCGGTCATGTACTTGGCGGAGTGGAAGTAGGCCATGTACGGGCGGATTTTCAGCATCAGCTCAGCCGCTT
The DNA here is from genome assembly GCA_037482215.1 of Pseudomonas mendocina. NCBI lineage: Bacteria > Pseudomonadati > Pseudomonadota > Gammaproteobacteria > Pseudomonadales > Pseudomonadaceae > Ectopseudomonas > Ectopseudomonas mendocina. Next base: position 4,579,129 of record CP148074.1, on the reverse strand, counting down.
TTTCATAGTCTTCAGCTTTGGTGCTGTTCGGGTCCAGGCCGAGGTAGTGCAGGGCGACTGGCAGAATGTCGGTGGGCGAGTCGAGCATGGCCACACCGCATTGCTTGAGCTTGGCCATGTTTTCTTCTTTGAAGACTAAGTCCCAGCTATTTACCGGTGCGTTCTCTCCCAGTACGGCCTTAACCTTGTCTGGGTTGAAGCCGATTAGGATGGTTCCATACATATAAGGTACGGAGTGCTCATTGGCCGGATCATTGGTGGTCATCAGCTCCAGCAGCACGGGATCAAGGTGTTGCCAGTTGGGCAGCTTGGATTTGTCCAGTTTCTGGTAGACACCGGCTTTAATCTGCTGCTCAAGGAAGGTGTTACTTGGCACCACCAGGTCATAACCAGAGTTGCCAGTGAGCAGCTTGGCTTCCAGCGTTTCATTGGACTCGTATACGTCCCAGGTGACTTTGATGCCGGTGTTTTTCTGGAAGTTCTTCGGCACATCCGGCTGGATGTAGTCAGCCCAGTTATAAACGCGCAGCTCGCGCTGGGTTTTGGCTTCATCTGCGTGGGCTGTTCCGGCCAGCAGGGTGGCGCCACAGATGGCGGTGGCGAGCAGGTGTTTAATTATTGTCATCATGCTTCCCCTTAATATTTATGAGTGGCACTTATGCGCCTTCGAACCCTTCCAAAACGTTCACCGCGTTGACGCCAATGGCCTCCACCGCGTATCCGCCTTCCATCACAAACAGTGTCGGTTTACCCAGCACAGCAATACGCCGCCCCATCGCCAGGTAATCCGGGCTGTCGAGTTTGAACTGTGAAATCGGATCGTCTTTAAAGGTGTCTACGCCCAGGGACACCACGATCACTTCTGCATCAAATGCCGCAATGCGCTGGCAAGCATCTTCAAGGGCGGCGCCCCAGACTGAATACGGGCTGCCCATGGGGAGCGGGTAGTTGAAGTTGAAACCCTCTCCAGCGCCTTCGCCGCGCTCATCTTCGAAGCCTAAGAAGAATGGGAACTCTTCGGCCGGGTCGCCGTGGATGGAGGCGAACAGCACGTCGTTGCGGCTGTAGAAAATGTCCTGCGTACCGTTGCCATGGTGGTAGTCCACATCGAGGATGGCCACGCGCTTTTTGCCCTCATCCAGGAAGGCCTGGGCGGCAATGGCAGCGTTGTTCAGGTAGCAGTAGCCGCCCATCAGATCGCCAGCGGCGTGGTGTCCTGGCGGACGGCACAGGGCGAAGGCGCTGTGGGCACCGGCGCTGATTTCGGCTTGAGCGGTGAGGGCAACCTGCGCTGCACTGTAGGCGGCTTGCCAAGTGCCAGCGGTGATCGGTGCACCGCCGTCGAAGCTGTAGAAGCCGAGCTGGCCGTGCAGGTCGGTCGGGCATTTGTGGCGCAGGGTGCGCGCTGGCCAGGTGAACGGAAGCAGGTCGCCCTTGCCATTCTGCTCCTGCCAACGTGCCCAGGCGCCTTTGAAGAAGTTCAGATAATCGCGGCTGTGAATGCGTTCAATTGGCGCTAGGCCGTAATCGTTTGGGCCGCGAATTTCGCCGATTTGGCGGTCTTTCACCCGTTGCAGGATGTGATCAGCCCGTTGCGGCTTCTCGAAGCAAGGCATCAGTTGGCCGTCGATCAGCTCGCAGCTGCCGTGGTGCAGGTGGTGATCGTCGCTGTATATGGTCAGCATGCTGGTGACTCCGAGGCTTGTTGTTGTGGAGTCATTTTTCCCACCGTTGGCGACTGCTTTGAACGCTGGTAACGGCCAAAAGGGGATCGAAGTGGCCAAATTTTTCGGCCAGAGCAAACAGTGAAGACATCACCGCGATCTTGGCCAAGTGAAATCACGCTCGGAAATGGCTGGGCGCTACGCCGCTCCAGCGTTGAAACGCGTGGCGAAAACTGGCGGTTTCACTGAAGCCCAAGTGCTCGGCGATGCGGCAGACGGGCCAGTCTTTCTGGCTCAGCAGGTTCTTGGCCTGCTCGAAGCGCAATTCGTCTAACAGCTCCTGATAATGGGTGCCCAGCTCCTGTAAGTGGCGGCGCAGGGTGCGGGGTGAGCAGTGCATTTGCTGCGCAAGGCCTTCAAGGCCGGGCGGTGCATTGAGCTGCTCGGCGAGCAGCTGCCGTATGCGCGAAAGCCACGCCTGGCGGGTGGTGAACTCGGTGTTTTGTTTGCGGCAGCGTTCCAGCATCTCTCGATGGGTGACGCCGTCAGCCAGCGGTAACGGGCGCTCCAGCCAACTGGCGGGAAAGGCGAAAGCATTGCGCTGCGTATCGAATTGCAGTGGACACGGAAATGTTTGTGGATAACTGTCCAGGTAATGCGGTTCGCTGTAGCTGAACTGAGCGGCGCTCAGGGGCAGGGGCTGGCCGAGCAAGTCATCACTGATCAGCTTTAGCGAGCCTAGGCACATTTCCACGTTGAACACTTCCAGTTCCGGGTTGTGCTGGTAGTGGCTGGCGCTGACCCAGGCCAGTTCGCCTTCGAGCTGCATGTCCAGTTTGAAGTAGGTACCAAGCAACGCGGGGTATTGCAGAAGCAGGCGCCAAGCGTCACCAAAGGTGGCACTTGAGAGGGCGGCGTAACCGATCAGGCCATAGGCCGACACATGCATGCGGCGGCCCAGCTCCAGGCCCAGGTCGTTGCGCAGTTGCAGGGCATTAGAGCAGACCTGCAACTCTTGGATGCGGGTGATGCGGGTGTCGGCACTGCGCAGATCGTCTGGCGCGATGTTGCTGCCGGCCAGCAAGGTCAATGTCAGCTCTGCATCAGCGTTGAAAATCTTAAGAATCTGCGAAACCACATGCAGGGTAGTCAGATGAGCGTGCAACATCAGGGCAACCACAGCTGTTCAGGTCATTTTATGCACGCAAGTTCTATGCCGTGCGGTGTGGGTGTTACATCCTCCCCACTACTTAAGCTAAAGCCTGCGTGACGACGTTGAGCGGTTGCACGGATTTAGTGCGTTGCTTGGGCGTTTTTTGATCATATTGTTTTCTGGCTCGGCGGCTTTCCGCTGATAGAAGGGGATGGGCGTCGCTCGATAAACGGTAGCAACAGCTGCACGAGTGCATAGGGTTTCCGGTATACTGCGCGGTTCCTGACTGGCCATGCCAGACAGAATTCGCAAACAAGCCACGCCGGTTATCCCGCGTGGCTTGTTGGTTTTTGCCGCGCCAGAGGGCGCCATTTACTGATGAGGCACGACGATGAGCGCACTGGTTGGCGTGATCATGGGCTCCAAGTCCGATTGGTCCACCCTTAGCCACACCGCCGAGATGCTGGACAAACTGGGCATTCCCTACGAGGTGAAGGTGGTGTCTGCGCACCGCACGCCGGATTTGCTGTTCCAGTACGCCGAAGAAGCCGAAGGCCGTGGCATTGAGGTGATTATTGCGGGCGCCGGTGGCGCTGCACACCTGCCGGGCATGTGTGCGGCCAAGACGCACCTGCCGGTGCTGGGTGTGCCGGTACAATCCGCCGTGCTGTCGGGCGTTGATTCGCTGCTGTCGATTGTGCAGATGCCGGCCGGTATTCCGGTGGCCACTCTGGCCATCGGCAAAGCCGGTGCAGTGAACGCAGCCTTGCTGTCGGCCAGCATTCTGGGCCACAAGCATCCGCAGTTCCATGAGCGTCTGAAGCAATTCCGTAAAGAGCAGACTGACACTGTTCTGGACAATCCAGACCCACGTGAGGCCTGAGTAGTATGAAGATTGGTGTAATCGGTGGCGGCCAGCTCGGTCGCATGCTGGCCCTGGCAGGCACGCCGCTGGGGATGAACTTTGCATTCCTTGATCCGGCACCGGATGCCTGTGCTCAGGCGCTGGGCGAGCATCTGCGCGCCGATTACGGCGATCAGGATCATCTGCGCCAACTGGCCGATGAGGTCGATCTGGTGACCTTCGAGTTCGAAAGTGTCCCGGCTGAAACCGTCGCTTTCCTGTCCCAGTTCGTACCGGTTTATCCGAGCGCCGAAGCGCTGCGCATTGCCCGCGACCGCTGGTTCGAGAAGTCGATGTTCAAAGACTTGGGCATCCCGACGCCTGAGTTCGCGGATATTCAGTCCCAGGCGGATCTTGATGCGGCAGTCGCCAGCATCGGCCTGCCTGCGGTGATGAAAACCCGCACCTTGGGCTATGACGGCAAGGGCCAGAAAGTACTGCGCAAGCCGGAAGATGTGACGGGTGCATTTGCCGAGTTGGGCAGCGTGCCGTGCATCCTCGAAGGTTTTGTGCCGTTCACTGGCGAAGTCTCGCTGGTGGCTGTACGCGGCCGCGACGGTGAGACCCGTTTCTACCCGCTGGTGCACAACCGTCACGACAGCGGCATTCTTGGCCTGTCCATCGCCAGCAGCAATCACCCGCTGCAGGCGCTGGCAGAAGATTACGTAAGTCGCGTGCTGACCAAGCTGGACTATGTCGGCGTGCTGGCATTCGAATTCTTCGAAGTTGATGGCGGCCTGAAGGCCAACGAGATTGCTCCACGTGTGCACAACTCCGGGCACTGGACCATCGAAGGCGCCGAGTGCAGCCAGTTCGAGAACCACCTGCGTGCCGTTGCGGGCTTGCCGCTGGGTTCCACGGCCAAAGTGGGCGAGAGCGCAATGATCAACTTTATCGGTGAAGTACCGCCGGTGGATCAGGTGATTGCTGTCGACGGCTGCCACCTGCATCACTACGGCAAGGCGTTCAAGGCCGGGCGTAAAGTCGGCCATGCCACTTTGCGTTGTGCTGATCGTGAGACGTTGGATCGCCAGGTCGCTGCTGTTGAGGCACTGATCAGCAAGAGCTGATCATTCCGCGCTACCCGAAAGGGCCTGAGTTGCGTAAGCGCTCAGGCCCTTTTTATTTGTGCGCACTTTACTCAGTGCGCTGAACGGTTGGGCGGTTCAGCTGCGAACGACGCCATAGCAGCTAAGCTGATGGAATGGACGCCAGTGCTTGGCGCTTAGTTGAAGTGCTTTGGCGAGTCCTGCAGGAGGTAATTAGAACTGACTAGCTAATTACCGGTCAGATAACTGACCAATTGCATATTTGTTCTATAGGGAGATTCACAATGGGCATTATTGGCACAATCTTTATCGGTCTGATCGTTGGCTTGGTAGCACGCTTCATTAAACCCGGTGATGACAGCATGGGCTGGATCATGACTATTGTGCTGGGGATCGCTGGTTCCTTTGCGGCCACCTATGGCGGCCAGGCGCTGGGTATTTATAAAGCTGGCCAGGCTGCAGGTTTTATCGGTGCAGTGATTGGTGCGGTGGTGTTGCTGGTAATCTACGGGCTGGTTTCCAAGAAATAAGCCTCCCGCTGGATTGTGAGTACATCAATGCGTTATCTGCTGTTACCTCTGCTGTTGAGTTGTTCCCTAGCCTGGGCTGATATACCTGAAACGGACTGGCTGGAGCTGATGCCAGAGGCGGATCGCCAGGCTTTAGAGAATATGCCGGAAATTACCCATGACGGAGCCGAGCAAGACAGTGGCTTCTATGGTCCCGGCGGGCTTAGGCAGCAGGATAAAGGGCTGCCAGACGTGATGTACTCAAGCAAAACGGTACCCGCCTTTGACGGTAAAGATGTCCGTCTGGGCGGATACCCGGTTCCGCTGGAAAGCGACAGTAAGGGCAACAGCACGTTGTTTTTTCTGGTGCCGTATCCAGGGGCCTGTATTCATGTTCCACCCCCACCTCCTAACCAGCTGGTGCTGGTTCGCTACCCTAAAGGCATTAGCCTTGACGACATCTATGCGCCACTTTGGGTAACCGGCAAGATGAAGATCGAGCAGGTTAATAATGAGCTGGCTGATGCCGCTTATGCGCTAGATGCTCAGAATGTCAGGCCCGTCGAAGAAAATGAGTGGTAGCAGGGCGACAACAGCTCACTGACGTGTTTGGGGTGTGCCCTTCACATTGCCTTCAAGCAACTCATTGACGCTGTTGCCCATGGCATCCGTTGCCTCAAGGTCGGCGCCTTTCTCGCGCAATGACTCAAGTATCTCGGTGCGCTGGAAAAGAGCTGCATACATGGCAGGTGTCTGCCCCGCATTATTGCGTTGGTCGGGATTGCACGCTGCGTTGAGCAGGGTACGGGCGATACGCAGCTCACCCTTGAAGATGGCACCCATCAGCGCCGTATTGCCACGCTTGTCTTCGGTGCAGGGGTTGGCACCGGCTGCCAGTAACAAGTCGACTGCATCGGCGTGACCGTTGTACGCCGCCAGAATCAGAGCGGTATAGCCTTTCTGGTCTTGTCGGTCGAGGTCGTAACCGGCTTGAATAAATTCGTTGAGGATTGCCTGATCACCCTGGCGGGCAGCGTTAAATAAGTAGTCAGCGAGGCGTTGGCTGACCGTTGCCTGGTTAAGTTGATCTGCTGTCTCGGCAGCATGGCTGAAGCCACTGAACAGGCTCAGAATCAGGATCAAAGGAATAACGCGAGTCATGCTTAGTCTCCTGTAACGAATGAAGCCCGCCCTTGTGGGGCGGGCTCCGGTTTACATCAGTCTTGCAGTTTGGCTGCCAGAGCTTGAACGCGGCTCAGGTCACCTTTAGCTACTTTGGTCAGGCCTTTGCCGTAATCGGCATCAGCCTTGTAGAAGAACGACAGCATGTGATGCTTGGCTTCGTCTTCTGCACCGGCCAGAGCGCCGCCGAGGGTGGCGATCAGGTCAGCTTTCTCCTTGCGGGAGAAGGAACGGTACAGTTCGCCCGCCTGCTTGAAGTTCTGCTCTTTGTAGATCTTCTGCTGCTGAGTGGTACCTTGCAGCGGCAGCTGGCTGTAACGGGCTACGGCCGGTTGCGGTTTAGGCTGCATGCGGCTCGGCTCGTAGTTCACCTCACCGGTACGTGCGCCAGTGTTATGCGCGCCGTCCTGGTTGTTGCTGTTGACCGCAACCTTCGGCTGGTTGATCGGCAGCAGCTGGTGGTTGGCGCCCAAACGATACATCTGGGTGTCGGCGTAGCTGAACATGCGACCTTGCAGCAGGCGGTCTTCCGACGGCTCAATACCCGGAATGGTGTTGGCCGGAGCCATGGCAACCTGCTCGGTTTCCTGGAAGATGTTGGCTGGATTCTTGTTCAGAACCATTGTGCCGACTTTCTTCTCCGGAACATCAGGCCAGATTTTGGTGGCGTCCAGTGGGTCGTACTCGAACTTGCTCAGGTCTTCAGGCTTGATGATCTGAACGTACAGGTCCCATTTCGGATAGTCACCGGCGTTGATCGCAGTGATCAGGTCGCGGCTCATGTGGTTGAAGTCTTTACCCTGAACGCGCTCAGCTTCTTTCGGGTCGTGGTTTTTCACGCCCTGCTGGCTTTTCCAGTTGAACTTCACATAGTTGTACTCGCCCTTGGCATTCACGAATTTGTAGGCGTGAACCGAGCTGCCGTCCATGTGGCGATAGGTAGCCGGGGTGCCATAGTTGGAGAACAGCTGAGTCAGTGTACGGGTTGCTTCCGGTACATGACTGAAGAAGTCAAACAAGGTTTTGTCGGTGCCGTAGTTTTTGTCTGGGTCAGGCTTAAAGGCGTGAACCATGTCCGGGAACTTGATGGCGTCGCGGATAAAGAACGTCGGGAAGTTGTTACCGACCAGGTCCCAGTTACCGTCAGCGGTATAGAACTTGGTGGCGAAGCCGCGTGGGTCGCGCAGGGTTTCCGGGCTGTGGTTACCGTGAACCACGCTGGAGAAACGCACGAACACCGGAGTGGTCTTCCCTGGGGTGAACAGGCTGGCAACGGTCAGATCAGAGAGGTCAGCGCTGGCGGTGAACTCACCATGCGCACCGGTACCGCGAGCGTGTACAACGCGCTCTGGGATACGCTCACGGTCGAAGCGCTGCAGCTTTTGCAGCAAGTGGACGTCTTGCAGAAGAACCGGGCCGTTAGCGCCAGCAGTCTGCGAGTTCTGGTTGTCACCTACGGCAGCGCCGTTATCGCGGGTCAGGTCGGCAGCATTAACCGACAAGGACATCACACCAACTGCCAGTGCAGTAGCGGTCAGACGAAATGGAGTTGTCATAGACATTGAGATTACCTCGTGCTTGCAAAGCGCGTTGTAGCGCGATGGGGACAAGCGTACGTGGACTAACTCATTGATCTAAATTGAAAAGATGCAATCGAGCGATAGGTAATAATTGTCTGACTAGTTAGACAGGAATGGTTATGGAGGAGCGTCTGTCTTGTCTCAGGCCCTTATGCCTGCTTCTGATGCTGTGGGGATGTGCGCAAGCAAGCTGATTTAATTTTCAATGTGCCTAGGTCGCCTTAGAATGTGCTAATCCCGCCCGGTTAACCGGAGTCGCAATAAGTAAGGCCAGCCAGATGCGCCAACACCCCCGAATCACCTTCCGCTCGATGTTCAGGATCAAGATCAGTCGCGTTGAAGATGACCAGTTGATTGGTTACGTCGGAGATATCTCCGAGGGTGGCCTGCGCATGCTCGGCGACAATCTGCTGGAGCCTGGCTCCGAGCATCACTTGCGCTTACGCATGCGCGACCGCTTTGGTGAAATGCGACAAGTAGATGTGCAAACCATTTGCCAATGGTCGGCAGAAAATACCCGCACTGGGCATGTTGAGTCAGGCATGGCGCTGAAGAACGAGTCGCATGCTTACAACAAGCTGTTGGCTGATATCAGGTCTAAACCTGCTAAGTAGTTTAGAGCCTACTTGGGCATTGGCTGCGGCGCTGCGGTGGCTTCGTATGGGGACCTTCTCACCTTTGCTAGGAAGAATAAACATCAGCTGACATTTCATGAGGAAGCTGACTCATCCCTCGCCAGATAACCTGAGCATTTCATAACAGAACCGACGAAGTAGAACAGCCAGATTCAAGAAAATAGCAAGTTTTAATCCCCCATCTATCAGGTTTTTCCCGACTTTCCCCGATACACTGGATGTAGTCAGCATTACTAACGATTTTGTGCAGTTCGCCATTGAGAAAGAGCGCCAGAGGCTAAAGGGTAATTTCGAGGTCGTTGTGGAGAATAGGCTGGCGATTGCATAGTGGGATTTGGCTATCTATATGCTGGTTCGCCCAATGTTTGGGTCGGATCAATCGCGGCTTTTGAGGATTAGAGATTCCAGACACTTCGTGTAGCTCAAGCAGTTAGCGCAAGGAGAAAAACGCGGAAAGCTCAGTTTACGAGGTGTAGATGAGCATTTGAGGCTGTTTTAACGCAGCGATGATGGGACTGACAGTTTTTAGAATTACCCCAAAGTCAGCGAGGGCCAGCTTTTATGAGACTGATCCATCTCTCTCTGAATTAAGTGCCAACCTGAAATCTTTTCTGCACCTACTGTGTTGGTATTTCACTCGGGGTGCCTTGATGGTTCTATAGTTCCAGTTTCTATTGCTGTTAATACCAGTATATGAATCTCGCGTTGGTGCTCTATCGTGTCTGATCTGCTGTTTTAGCTGTCCATTGATAGTGCTGTCACACCTTGGTAATGGTTTTTTTTTTAAATACAATTGGTTATGAGCATTTACCAAATACTGATTTGTTGGCTTTGATAGGGTGTGTCCGCCTTGTAAAGGGAAGGGCAAACCTTGTAAGGCTGCACAGCTTACGTGGTTTCGCCTGTGCGCTGACTGAGTCATAATTAGCATTTCTACCGTGATGCAATTCTGACTAGGGGGTCTGGTGAGCTATAACGAAAGCCGCAGTCGTGATGACGACGAAATTGATCTGTTAGATCTGCTCGGCGACATCTGGGCCGAACGGTTATTAATTGCTTGTATCACCCTAGCAATTACTGTTTGTGCTGCTCTTTATGCTTTTTTGGCAACGCCCTATTACCAAGTCACCAGTGTGCTTCATCCTCCGCTGCTTAAAGACCTTGAAGAACTAAATGGTGCTGGGGTCTATAAAATAACTCCGGAAGAGGCTTTGGCGCGTGTTGGTAGCGCGGTTTCGTCATACGAAAACCGATTGGAGTTTGCGCGTTTGCACGAGGGAGAGCTGGACTTCCTTACCGACGCTGACGGATCTTTTGAGCAGGAATTTGAACGCTTCAACTCCGAAGCTTTTGAGATCAAACAGCCCGACCCTAAGAAAGCCAATACGCTATCACCGTTTATCGAGCTTTCACTAACGTATCCAAAGGATTTGGATGGGGCTCGATTTACCAACGACTTCATAAGCTTTGCCATTGACCGTGAGCGTGAAAAGTTAAAAGGCGACTTTGAAGCGATGGTTGCAAACCAGTTGGCAGGCCTGACACGCAGTATTAACTCGTACCGTGCCTCCTATGAAGCGGAAAAAGATTCGCAGATTGCTACATTATTAGAAGAGGATGCGCTGAAAACTGCTCAACTGAAGGATGAGCTTTCTGCACTGCGGCAGTTACTGCTGACGCGACGTAAGGACCGCATTGCAGCCTTGGATGAGAACATCGCTATCGCCCGCAGTTTGGGGATCCATAAGCCGACCAGTCCAACCTCGCTGGGTGACTCTGAAAGAGGGGGGGGCGGTAATGTTATCCGCACAGAAGTCAATAATCAGGAAGTCCCGCTATACTTCATGGGAACCGAGGCACTTGAAGCTGAGCGCTTGGTTCTGCAAAAGCGCCGCTCTGACGACTTTACTGAGCCGCGTATTGCCGAGATACAGCAAGAGCTGCATATGCTGCAGACCAACCGCCAAGTTGAGCTGCTTAAAAAACGCGAGAATGAAGACCTGTTCCTCAAAAAGTTGGCTGAAAGCCGTGAGGAGGAGGCCCGTCTGAAAGGGTTGCAGGTAGACCTTTCAAGCCTGAAGTTGGTCAACATCGATCGCTATGCCAGTGAGCCGCTTAACCCCGTTAAGCCTAAAAAGCTCCTTATACTTGCTGCTGGTATTATTCTTGGGGGTGTGCTGGGCGTTTTCGTTGCACTGCTGCGCTCTGTTCTGCGTAAGAAAAAACAGCCCGGCGATAACAGCCGTCCCCTCTCCGCTGTTTGATCCAGTCCACGGATCACGAGTTCTCAGAGCGCTCGCCTAGTTGGCGAACGCTCTGAGGCTGGGTAATCAGGCGGTTGATTACCCCAACGTCCCAATAATATTCACACCGACCCGTTCCGGGATTTCGTTCTGTGACAGTACGTGCAGGCCGGGGCTGAAGACGCGTGCGTAGCGGGCGAGTAATGGCCTTAGCTGTGGCATGACGGTCAGGATCGGTGGGTGGCCTTCCTTGCGTAGTTTCTCTTTCACCGCCGGCATGCTGTTCTGCAACTGGTTGAGCAGGTTCGGCTCGACCGGGATGTTGTCGAGGCTGACCGGACCGGACTGTTGGGCGATTGCCAGAGCGCTGAGCAGGGTGTTTTCCAGGGCGTTTTCCAGAATAAACACCGCGAGTTCCTGACGGTCACCGGCAATGCCTGCGACGATGCTGCGGCGCAGGGCGTAGCGCACGTCGGAGGCGAGCAGCACGGGGTCTTTAGTGGCTTCGCTGGCCTCCAGCAGGGTGGTGGCGATGGTGACGATGTCCTTCAGCGGTACCTGCTCTTGTAGCAGGTGACGATAGACACGGTGCTGCTGGGTGTAGGTGAGCTGCTGTTTGAGGCTTTCCGCCAGTTTCGGGGATTGCACCTGAAGGCGCTGCATCAGGTGGTCGACGTCTTCATGTTTAAACACTTCTGGCAGGTTCTCGCGGATCACCTTGTTCAGGTGGGTCGCGATCACACTGGCGCAGTCGATGACTTGATAGCCGAGGTTGAGGGCGCGGGATTTGTCTTCCGGCATGATCCACACCACTTGCATGTTGTAGGCCGGATCAATGCCGAGGATGCCGTCAATCTCGCCGTATAGCTCTGGCGATGGAATGGCCATCAGGCGGTCAGCGTGCAGTTCAGCGCCGTCAATCTTCTCGCCGCTCAGGTAGATGCTGTACTGCGAGGCCTTGAGGCGCAGGCTGTCGCGGATCTGGATTTCCGGCAGGAGAAAGCCGAGGTTCTCAGAGAGGGTCTGACGAACGCCACGCACTCGCTGAGTCAGGGGCGCGCCGGAGGCTTCGTTGACCAGGCCGACCAGCTTGTAACCCAGCGATACGGACAGTCGCTCTACCAGCGGGATATCTTCCCAAGCCAGGTTTTGTGCGCGCTCCTGCTCCATTGCTTTGCCGATGGCCTGCACTTGTTGCAGGCTGGCGGCTTCGTTGGGCGGGGCATTGCGTGAGGACACCCAGCCGATGAGTCCGGCCAGTGCGGCAAAGCCAAAGAACGCCAAGTGAGGCATGCCCGGCACGCTGCCCAGCACCACCAGAATGCCCGCTACCGTATACAGCAGGCTGGGTGAGGCGAGCATTTGCTTGTGCACCTGCTCGGTGATCTCGGCGGATTCGTTAACCCGGGTCACGATGATGGCCGCCGCAGTGGCCAACAGCAGCGCCGGGATCTGCGCAACCAGGCCATCACCGATGGTCAGCAGGGCGTACTGGCGGAAGGCATCCCCCGCCGGCATGTCATGGGCAAACACACCAATGGCAAAGCCACCGAACATACTCACCAGCAAGATCAGGATGCCGGCGATGGCGTCACCGCGAACAAACTTCGATGCCCCGTCCATTGCACCGTAAAAGTCAGCTTCTTTGGCGACTTCCTGGCGGCGCAATTTGGCTTCTTCCGGGCCGATCAGGCCGCCATTAAGGTCGGCATCAATGGCCATCTGCTTGCCGGGCAAGGCGTCCAGGGTGAAGCGTGCGCCAACCTCGGAAATCCGCTCGCCACCTTTGGTGATTACGATGAAGTTAACGATCATCAGAATCACGAATACCACCAGACCGACGATAAAGTTACCGCCGATCACCACTTCACCGAAGGCCTCAATCACTTTACCCGCCGCGCCGGTACCGGTATGACCTTCAAGCAGGACGATCCGGGTGGAGGCGACGTTCAAGCACAAACGCAGCAGCGTGGTGACCAGAATCACGGTGGGGAACAGGGAGAAGTCCAGCGGGCTTTTCGCTGACACGCTGATCAGTACGATCAACACCGCGAGGCTGATGTTAAAGGTGAACAGAACATCCAGCAGCAGGGGTGGCAGCGGCAGGATGACCATCGCCAGAACCGAAAGGATCAGGATGGGGATACCGATGCGGCCGCTGCGGAAGGTCGGCGCGATTTGTTGCAGTAAGTTCATGCTCAGGCCCTGTTCGCCAGACTGTCGGGGATGGGGAGGTTCTTGCTTAGCTCAGGTTTGCTTCTGCGGCCCTGGCGCCAGGCCTTGAGCTGCAGAACATACGTCAGTACATGGGCCACTGCGGTGTACAGCGGCGTTGGGATTTGCTGATTGACTTGGGTGCTGTAGTACACCGCTCGGGTAAGCGGAGGCACCTCAATCACATCCAGATTATGTTTGGCCGCCATCTGCTTCATGAATTGGGCGGTTTCATCCACGCCTTTGGCCAGTACAAAGGGCGCTTCAGCCTTTTTTGTGTCGTATTTCAATGCCACGGCGTAGTGGGTCGGGTTGGTGATGACCACGTCGGCATTCTTGATCACTTTGCTGATCTGCCGTTGCAGCATTTGCCGTTGCAGTTGCTTGATCCGCGCTTTTACCTCGGGGCGGCCTTCCTGGTTTTTATGCTCTTCCTTGCGCTCCTGTTTGGTCATACGCATTTTTTTCAGGAACAGAAAACGCTGAAGTGGAATGTCGATAAACGAAAACACCACAAAGATCACCAGCATGATCAGAATGAGGTCGAACGACAGGCTGAAGGCCGCTTGTAAGGCTTCTGTCACGCTGCGCCGTTGCAGGGCCATCAGTTCTGGCAGGGCATTGCGGATCAGCAGGTAACCGGCCAGCAGGACGACGAAGATCTTCAGGATCGACTTCAGTAGGTCGGTCCAGTTCTGGGCTGAAAAGATCCGGCCAAGCCCTGTGATGGGATTGAGCTTGCTCAACTTGGGCATAAAGTTTTTCGAGGCAAACACCCAACCACCGGGAAACAGTGACAGGGCGATCACCAGCACACTGGTTAGCAGCAGTGGAGACAGCAGTTTGATAAACGTCACCAGGTTGTAGCCGAGCAGGGTAGGCAGGTCGTCGAGACTGACTTCACTGTGGTCAAACTGGATGTAAGACATCCGGAAAATGTCGTTCAGGCCCTCCAGAAACATCCCGGCACTGAACTTCAGAATGAACAGGGTGGCGATCAACGAGACGGTGGTGGCGACGTCTTTGGAGCGGGCGACCTGGCCATCCTGCTTGCTCTTGCGCAGTTTCTGTTCGGAGGCCTCTTCTGTTTTCTCCTGACTGCTGTTCTGCTCAGCCATGGGCGCCCTCCCGCAGAATCACGCCAATGTCGTGCAGCAGCTCGCGGCTCAGGTGCAGGTAGCTTTCCGGCAGGTGAGGGATGGTCAGGAACAAGCACAGCAAGCCCATCAGAATGCTCAAGGGAAAGCCCAGGGAGAACAGGTTCATGGCCGGGGAAATACGGTTGAGCAGACCGAAGCAGAACTGCACCAGGGTCAGGCAGAACACAATGGGCAGGCTGACCAGTACAGCGGCTGCCAGTACCCAGGAGAAAGCGTCGATAAAGCTGTTCAGGCTCAGGTAATGCAGGCCGCTGCCCACAGGCCAGTAGATGAAGCTCTGGTACAGCACGCTGACGGTGAGCAAGTGGCCGTCGATGGCGAGAAACATCAGCACCAGGGCAAGGAAGTACACCTGATAAAGGATGGACGATGAGGACACGCCGTTCAGGGGGTCGTTAAACCTCGCCATACTCATACCCATCTGGGTGGAGATGATTTCGCCAACCAAGGTGAAGATGGTGAACACCAGTTGCAGCATCAGGCCCAGAATCATGCCGAAGATGATCTGCTCGACAGTGGTGAAGATGCCCTTTAGCGTCAGCGGATCAATCACGGGCATGTCCGGCAGGGCCGCGCTCAATGCCGCCGTCAGGGCCAGTGCCAACAAGATGCGCACGCGGATGCTCATGGCCTTGTGGTTAAACAGGGGCGCCATGCTCATGACGGCCATGATCCGGCAAAACGGCCACCAATAGGCCTGTAGGCTGGTCAGGTAAGTGCTGGCGTGCAGCAAGGCGTCTTGGCTGGGCATGGTGATCAGCCGACCAGGTGGCCCGCCTGCTGGAAGGTTTCTATAAACAGCTCACTGAGCGTGCGCAGAATCCAGTGGCCGGCAAACAGCAGCATGCCCAAGGTGATGAGCAGGCGCGGAAGGAAGCTCAGCATCTGTTCGTTAATCTGGGTCGCGGCCTGAAAAATGCTCACGATCAGGCCGCCCAGCAGGCTCGGCAGAACCAGAATGCACACAATCAGACCGGCGATATAGACAGCGTTGGCGACTAAGGCTGCGGCATATTCGGGAGTCAGCATGGTTGGCCTCTAATACGCCTGAATACTGGTACTGAGGGTGCCGACTAACAGCGTCCAGCCATCCACGAGCACGAATACCATGAGTTTAAAGGGCAGCGAGATCATCATCGGCGAGAGCATCATCATACCCATCGCCATCAGTACGCTGGCGACCACCAGATCTATCACCAGAAACGGTATGAAGATCATGAACCCGAGTTGGAAGGCAGTCTTCAGCTCGCTCAGTACAAAGGCTGGCAGCAGCAGGGAGAAATCCAAGTCTTCCAGATTGTCTGGCATCGTTTCGCCTGCCAGATCGACCATGGTCTGCAAGGCGTTCTTGCTGGTTTGCGCCAGCATGAATTTGCTGATGATGCGCTTTCCTTCGCCCAGCCCTTGTTCGAGGCTGATCTGGTCGGCTTCAAAAGGCTGATACGCCTCGGTGTACATCTCCTGCCAAACCGGCCGCATCACCAGCAGGCTCAGGCACAAGGCAACGCCGATGAGAATCTGGTTGGGTGGGCTCTGTTGCAGGCCGATCGCCTGACGCAGGATCGCCAGCACGATGATGAAACGGGTGAAGCAGGTCATCATCATCAACATGGCGGGCAGAAAGCCCAGCAGCGTCATCATCAGCAGGATCTGCAATTTGACGCTGAGGGTCTGGCCGTTGGCCGTGTCGTTGAAGTTGAACAGGGTGATGTCGCCGCCTTCAGCCTGGGCCAGCACGGGGCAGCACATGGCTGCCAGCAGCAGACCAACTTGCAGCAGGCGACTCATGTTCATGCGCCCAGTTTGCTCAGGCCGTCACCAGACAGCTCGACGATGCGCAGGCCGTAGTTGCCGTTCATCACCACCACTTCAGCGCGAGCAAACAGTGCACCGTTGACCTTCACATCCAGCGGTTCGCCCGCCAGTTTGTCGAGCACGATCACGCTGCCTGCGTCCACGTCCATCAGCTCTTGCAGGGACACTTCGGTGGAGGCGACTTCCAGGGTGACGTTAACCGGAATCTTGCCGAAAAAGCTCAGGTCCTGATGGGGCAGCTGCGGGGCAGCGCTTTCACTCTGAGCGGTCTCCATCAGACCGAGGCTGCCTTCGTTGATCAGGCTGTCGAAATCGTTGTCGGAAATGGGGCTGCTCATTGGGTTTTCACACTCTCAAGAGATGTCAGAAGCAGGCTGCCGTCGTCTTCGAGGATGTTCCCGCGGAACAGCTTCTGCTGGTTGATGTGCACTTCGCAGCGTTCCAGCATGCGGATCGGCAGGATGTCGCCGGGGCGCAGGGAAAGCACTTGCGACAACGGCATTTGCAGGTTGGCCAGTACACAGTCCAGGCGTACCGGCAAATCACGCACGGGATTGAGCGAACTGCTGCTCTGTGGCGTTGGCACCGTAGGGCTCAGGCGGCTGGTGAGTTCGTCCACCAGATGGCTGTCCAGGTAGACAAAGATTGAAGCCTTACCGCCGCTCTGGTGGCTGGAAAACTGGTATTCAGCGATGTATTCCCATTGCGCCTGGTCATAGGCGTTATCGTGGGTTTCCAGCTTACCGAAGGTGTTGCCAGAGAGCACTGAACGGGCAAACAGCTGGCAGATATCCACCCCGAGGCGTGAGCGCAGGCGCTGTTCGGATGTGCTGACCGGCGGGGCTTCAGTACCCGGCAGGCAGATGCCGCCGTAATAACACTCCAGCGCTTCGGTCAGCAGGCTGCGTTCAATCGAGAAACCAACTTTACCCAGAGGCGAGCGATAAACGCATTCAGCTTCGTCAACGCGCTGTTCATGAATATCAACTTTGAGCAGTTCAAGATTGACCCGGAAGTTGCGCAAAAAGTAATCGCTAATAATGCGCGGGTACTTTCCCGATAGCTCACGAATATATTGAGGAATTTTGTGGTAGTGCCGGCCCAGTTTTTGCGGTTTTAACCGGGTGAGACTTTCGGCGGGCACGCCATGATGGACTTTTTTAATGCCAGTCATGTTATTGGCGTATTCCTGATAATTGCGACGAGAGTCTTGCCGGGATGCCGGCGAGTATTTCAGATAGGGAATGCGCTGAGCGCAGCGGAGAAATCGACGCTGGGCAAGCAAAAGCGCTAGACCTGCGGTAAGTCTAGTGGTGGCGGGGCTGAAGGTTAAATCAATAGAAATCAAATACTGTTTTTGACAAGTATTTGAGGTCTGTGAGGATAATTGATTTCAAGTAATTCGCAGAATAGGTCGCTGCTTGCTAGTTTCTGCTGTTGTCGCATGGATAGCAGTCAGGTTAGTTCACACCTGTGATGAAAAAGTTCCGTTGCATGTGCACTTTTTTAAGACGACCAAGGTCGGGAAATAATTAAGTGCCTCCACGAAATTTTTTTCAGGGACGTATAGGAGCCATAACACCGGGCTGTTAAATCCAGCAGACACACGTAACTTCGGGTGGTCTACCTTGAAGCACTCTACTCAATTGGCAAGTTATGCTTCGACAGGAAGTTTTGTTGAACTTCCAAAGCGTCAGCATATAGTCGTTGTCGGTCAGGCAGACGCTGCAAGTGCGCAGCTTCTCAGCTCAGGCCTGAATCGTCAGGGCTATCAGCTGCACCACTTCGCCAACTGCCTTGAGCTCGATCCGCAGGCACTGGAGACCGCCAGCTTGGTCCTGGTGTTTGTCAGCGCCCTGGATGAGCACAGCCTTTATCCACAAGTGGCCGCTTTGCTGCGTCAGGTCGATCGCGTCGGTGTGGTGCCGGTTGTGGAGTACGCCGATCAGGCCAAGGCCGCGACCTTGCTCGAACTGGGCTGCGTGGATTACCTGCTAGCCCCCTTTAGCGAGGTGCAACTCAATGCCTTGCTGCGCCGTCAGCAGTCGGCCAGCAACGCTGATGAAGGCTTTGTCTCCTGCTCCCAAGCGGGGCGTCGCTTGCTGGCCATGGCACAGCGTGTGGCGATGACCCGTGCGCCCATTCTGATCACCGGAGAAACAGGCACCGGTAAAGAACTGATGGCGCGTTATATCCACCGCTTCAGCGCCAAAGACAATGCCCCGTTCGTGGCGGTGAACTGCGCGGCGATCCCGGAGCAAATGCTCGAATCCATCCTCTTTGGTCACGAAAAGGGCGCATTTACCGGTGCTGTGAGCGCCCAGCCGGGCAAGTTTGAGCTGGCCAGCGGCGGCACGTTGCTGCTGGATGAAATCGGTGAGCTGCCTCTGGGCCTGCAAGCCAAACTGCTGCGTGTGTTGCAGGAGCAAAAGGTCGAGCGACTGGGCGGGCATCGTGAAATTCGTCTGGATACCCGCATCATCGCTGCCACTAACCGCGATTTGCAGCAAGAAGTGGCCGAAGGGCGCTTCCGTGCTGACCTGATGTTCCGTCTGGATGTGTTGCCGCTGCATATCAGTCCGCTGCGTGAGCGCAAGGATGACGTGCTGCCGCTGGCCCGGCGCTTTATCCGCCAATATGCCGCCCAGGAAGCCGAACACGACCTGCTCACCGAAGACGCGTGCCGTGCGCTGCTGGCCTACGACTGGCCGGGCAACGTGCGTGAGCTGGAGAACTGCCTGCAACGCGCCTTGGTGCTGCGCAATGGCTTGTATATCCAAGCGCAGGACCTAGGCTTGCCGCTGCCACCTCCTGCTGAGGCCGAGCCTGCGCCATTGTCAGCGTTGCCGCCGATGCTGGTCGCTGAGGGGGGCAAAGCCGCCCTGCGCGCCAGCGGCAAGTGGGCGGAATACCAGCATGTACTCGATACCATCCGCCGCTTTGGCGGGCACAAGACCAAAGCCGCAGAAAGCTTGGGCATGACCCCGCGAGCCCTGCGCTATCGCCTCAACGCAATGCGTGAGCAAGGCGTTCAGATTCCCGTTTAACCGCCCTGGAGATACAGGATGGATGCAATCAGCAAGGTGCAGCAGAGCATGCTGAGCCAGATGGAACTACTCAAGGGAATGAGTGAAAACGCACCAGTCGCTGCGCCGCGTCTGTTTGCCGAGGAGCCGGGGGCTGCTGGCTTTGCCAGCGCCTTTAATGCTGTCGTGCGCTCTGTGGATAGCCAGCAGCATCAGGCCAGCCAATTAATGGCCGATGTCGACAGTGGCAAGACCGACAACCTGATGGGCGCCATGATCGAAAGCCAGAAAGCCAGCGTTTCATTCAGCGCCCTGTTACAGGTGCGTAACAAGCTGACCACAGCCTTCGACGACATCATGAGAATGCCGCTGTAAGCGGCTGCAGGGACTATTCGTGCTGCAACTAATTAAAGACAAACTCCCGCGCAATGGCTTTAAGCCCGACCCGCGCTTGACCTTGATCGGGCTGGCTGGCGTGGCCGCTGCGGTCGCCCTGGGCGTTGCGTATTACCTGTGGTCCGACAAGGGCGCTTTCCGCCCTCTGTATGGCGCTGGCGAAGCCTACGCGGCGGCGGATGTCATGCAGGTTTTGGACAGTAACGGCATTGGCTATCAGCTGCATCCGCAAAGCGGTCAGGTGCTGGTGCAGGAAGAGCAGCTGGGGCAGGCGCGCATGCTGCTGTCGAGCAACGGCGTGCAGGTCAAAGTCCCGGCGGGTTACGAGCTGTTTGATAAGGACGAGCCGCTGGGCACCAGCCAGTTTGTTCAGGACGTGCGCCTCAAGCGCAGCCTCGAGGGTGAGTTGGCCCGTACCGTGATGACGCTTAAGGGCGTTGAGTCGGCGCGTGTGCACTTGGCCCTGCACGAGAGCAGCTCGTTTGTCGTCGGCAAGCGTGAGCCTTCTAAGGCGTCGGTGATGCTGCGCATGGCCACCGGGCAGAAGCTGGAGCCTGAGCAGGTCAGTGCCATCGTCAACCTGATGGCCGCCAGCGTGCCGGAGTTGTCTGCGGATAATGTTCAGGTCGTTGATCAATTTGGCACCTTGCTCTCCCGGGGCATCGGCGCGGGTGGCGGCCCACAGCAGAACTGGAAGGTAGTCGATGACTTCCAGAATAAAGCGCTGGCCAATGCCGAAGCGGTGCTCGCTCCGATTGTTGGCGTTGGCAACTACCGCATCAGCGTCAATGCCGATATCGACTTCAGCCAGAAAGAACAGACCCAGCAGTCCTATGGTGAAACGCCACGTATCCGCAATGAAGTGATTCGTGACGAGAGCGTTCTCGACCAACTCGCCCTTGGCGTGCCCGGTTCGCTGAGCAATCGCCCGCCTCAGGCTAAGGCGCAACAAACGCAGGGGCAGCCTCAGCAGAATGCTGAGACAACCGCAGAGTCGGCGACCTCCTTGCGCAGTGAGGCCAATCGCCAACTGGACTATGACCAGACCGTGACCCATGTGAAGCACGCGCCGTTCAGCCTGCGTCAGCAGAGCATTGCGGTGGTGCTGAACGCGTCTTCTGCCCCGGAGGGTGGCTGGACACCCGAGACGCGCCAAGAGCTCGAAACCATGATCAAAAGTGCGGTGGGTTTTAGCACGGAGCGTGGTGATGTACTGACCCTGAGCGTTTTCCCGTTCACGGCCGCCAGCCTCGATGCGGGCGAAACCGAGGCACTGCCCTGGTGGGAAAATAGCAATATTCAAGATTGGGCCAAGTTGGGTCTGCTGGGGCTGGTCTGCTTGTTGTTGTTGCTCTTGGTGGTGCGCCCAGCGGTGCGTAGCCTGACCCAGCGCAGCAAGCCAGATGCACCGCTTCTGAGCAAAGAACACGACGAGCCGCTGGCACTGACCGGCGAAGCCGCCGCGGCACGTTTGCTCGCCGGTGAAGGCATACCCGGTGCAACCATCCTCGGTGAGCTGAACCCGCTTTCGGAGATTTATCTGCCAGCGCCTGGCTCAGGGCTGGAGATGCAAATCGAACACCTGCAAATGCTGGCCAAGAATGACCCCGAGCGTGTCTCGGAAGTCCTCAAGCAATGGATAGGGCGAAATGAAAGAGACACCAACCCAGCCTAACGGCTCTGTTGCCAAGGAAATGCGTCTGCGCGCCAAGAACCGCAACATGACGCCCACCGAGCAGGCCGCGATCCTGATGCTGAGCATGGGCGATGAAATCTCCGCCGGTGTCCTCAAACACTTCAGTCGTGAAGAGATTGTCAGCATCAGCCAGGCCATGGCGCGCCTGTCCAACGTCAAACAGCCGATGGTGTCAGAAGTCATCGGCCGGTTTTTCGAGGACTACAAAGAGCAGAGCAGCATCAAAGGGGCTTCGCGCAGCTACCTCTCTGGGATGCTGGGCAAAGCACTGGGTGGCGAGATTACCCGGACCCTGCTGGACAGCATTTACGGTGAAGAAATCCGCGCCAAGATGGCCAAGATGGAGTGGCTGGACCCGAAACAGTTCGCTGCGCTCATCGCTAAAGAACACGCACAGATGCAGGCGGTGTTTCTGGCGTTCCTGCCACCAGGTATGGCCAGTGAAGTGCTGGAGTGCATGCCCCGTGAGCGCCAGGACGAGCTGCTGTACCGCATTGCCAACCTGAGCGAAGTGAACAGCGACGTGATTGCTGAGCTTGAACAGCTGATTGAGCGCAGCCTCAACGTGCTCAGCACCCAGGGTTCGCAGGTGCGCGGTATTAAGCAGGCTGCAGACATCATGAACCGCTTCAAGGGCGATCGTAATCAGATGTTCGAACTGTTGCGTGCCCATGATGAGACGCTGGTCGAGCGCATCGAAGACGAGATGTACGACTTCTTCATCCTCTCCCGGCAAAATCAGGATGTGTTGCAGGCGCTGCTGGAAGCTGTCCCCATGGAGGAGTGGGTGGTGGCCCTCAAAGGTGCAGAGCCTGAGCTGGTTCGTGCCATCACCAACGCCATGCCCAAACGTCAGGTCCAGCAGATGGAAACCATCAACCGTCGTCAGGGCCCGGTACCGCTCAGCCGTGTTGAGCAGGTGCGTAAAGACATCATGGCGGTAGTCCGCGAGATGTCCGCCAGCGGCGAGCTGCAGGTGCAGCTGTTCCGCGAACAGACGGTGGAATGATATGGCTGTCAAAGTGATTCGCGGGGACACCCGCCAGTGGCGCCCGTTCCGGTTTCCGCCGCGCAGCAGCCAGATTAGCGCCCAGTGGGGCGGCGATCCGGCAGAGTTGCAGCAGGCCATCACCAATGGCTTTCAGGAAGGCCTCGACAAGGGCTATCAGGAGGGTCTGCAGCAGGGTGAGGAATCCGGGCGGCAAGTGGGCCTGAATCAGGGCCGTGAAGAAGGTTTGCGGATTGGCCGCGAGGAAGGGCGTCGCGAAGGGCGGCGGGAGTTCGAGCAGGCCGCGCAGCCGCTGGACCTCATCAGCCAGCAGATGCAGCAGTATCTGGCTGACATGGAACACAAGCGCCGGGAAGAACTGCTGGAGCTGGTGAAAAAAGTGTCTCAGCAAGTGATCCGCTGCGAGCTGACCCTGCATCCGACCCAGTTGCTGACGCTGGTGGAAGAAGCATTAGCCAGCATGCCGGGTGACGGTGACGATGTGCAGGTCCTGCTCAACCCTGAAGAGTATGCGCGGATCAAGTCCATTGCCCCGGAGCGTGCGGAAAATTGGAAGCTGGTGGCAGATGAGCGACTGGCCCTGGGCGAATGTCGGGTCATCACCACTCAAGCTGAGGCAGATGTAGGGTGCCAGCAGCGGCTGGATGCCTGCATCGACACCCTGGCCGAACACCTGAGCGTGAGTGAAGCCTGAGATGCTCGACTATAAGCTCGACGAAGCGTTGCGCTCGCTGGACAGCGTGCAGCTGGCCAAAGTGGCCGGGCGCTTGGTGCGGGTTTCCGGTCTGCTGCTGGAAAGCCTTGGCTGCCAGCGCAGCACCGGGCAGCGCTGTCAGGTGGAGCAAGCTGATGGCTCGCTGTTGGACGCTCAGGTGGTGGGCTTCAATCGCGATATCACCTACCTGATGCCGTTCAAAAAGCCTGTGGGCTTGGCGACTGGCTCCCGGGTATTCCCAGTTAAAGACGAAGCCCTGTTACAGATTGATGAGTCGTGGCTGGGGCGGGTTGTGAACGGCTTGGGTGAGCCGCTGGATGATCGGGGCAAGCTCAGTGGCCGCGACCCGCTGCCTGCGACGCTGCCCACTGTTAATCCCCTCAAGCGCCGCCCGGTCGAGGCCCCGCTGGACGTTGGCGTACGCGCCATCAACGCCATGCTCACTTTGGGCAAGGGCCAGCGTGTGGGCTTATTTGCGGGCAGTGGCGTCGGTAAGAGCGTGCTGCTGGGCATGATCACTCGGCAGACCAAAGCAGACGTGGTGGTCGTTGGCCTGATCGGTGAGCGGGGACGCGAAGTGCAGGAGTTCATTCTGCATTCCCTGGGGGAAGAAGGCTTGCGCAAGGCCGTGGTGGTGGTAGCCCCCGCTAACGAGTCGCCGCTGATGCGCCTAAAGGCCACTGAGTTGTGCCACAGCATTGCCGCCTATTTTCGTGATCAGGGTAAAGACGTACTGCTGCTGGTCGACTCTTTGACCCGATACGCCATGGCCCAGCGTGAAATCGCCCTAGCGCTGGGCGAGCCGCCAGCTACTAAGGGGTATCCGCCCTCAGTATTCGGCATGCTGCCGGAGCTGGTGGAAAGTGCCGGTAACGGCGAGAGCGGCAGCGGCAGCCTGAGTGCGATTTACACCGTACTGGCTGAAGGGGATGACCAGCAGGACCCGATTGTCGACTGTGCCCGTGCCATTCTCGATGGGCACATCGTTCTGTCGCGGCGATTGGCCGAGGTTGGGCATTACCCGGCGATTGATGTCAGCGCCTCGGTCAGCCGCTGCATGAGCCAGGTCACTGAACAGTCCCATCAGCGGGCGGCCCGACAGTTCAAAGAGTTCTACAGCACCTATCAAAAGATCAAAGAGCTGATTCCATTGGGCGGCTATACACCGGGGATGGATGCCAAGACCGACCGCTCAGTGCAGCTGGCGCCCATGCTGGACGGCTTTTTGCGTCAGGAAGTAGGGGCCAGCGCCGAGCTTGAAGAAAGCATCAGCAGTTTGCAGGCGCTGATCCGGTGAAAGAGCAGATAGATGTACTGAAGCGCCTCGCCAGCCTGCGCAATAGTCAGGTACAGCAGATGCTTGGCCGGGTGAATTACCAGCAGAACCTTTGTCAGCGCTACCGCAATAACATTGCCGGGCTGAGTCGCCTGTGCAGCTTTACCGTGCCTATGACCACGCCTTTGCAGCGTGATAACCAGCAGCGCTACAAAGCCACTCTGTACAAAATGGTGGAAATGCAGCGCCGTGAACTGGAGTTGGCCGAGCTTAATCTCAAGCGCATTCAGGGGGAGTTACTGGCCGCCATGCGCAATGAAAAAGTCATCACCCAACTGATGGACAGCAAGATCGAAGAGTGGAATTTGTTGCTGGGGCAGCAGGAACAGAGGATTCAAGACGGCTTGGCCGCTCAGGCCTGGTGGCGCAATCAAGCCGGTTAACGGTGGCTGCAAGCGCGACTTATGCAGCGTAGAATCGGCGCTTGCCATGATCCTGAGCAATACTTCTCAGGATTTTTGTGTGTGAATTTAAGCGCCGCGTGGATCCGGTCGCCTTAGGTTTACATCACCACCAGTTGGATTCGTATTCATGGAAATCAGCAGGCACCTCAAGCCCAGCCTCAACCTGCCCAGTGAAGCACCGGCACAGGTTAGCAGTGCGCGCCCGGCGCAGTCCGGTTCGACTTCCCGTGAAGCCATCGGCGCTGAAGCGCTGCACCTTGAACGGCTGCAAACGGCACTCAGCCAGTTGCCAGATGTGGACGAAGACAAAATCTCCACACTCAAGCTGGCCTTGGCCCGTGGCGAACTGTCACTGGACATGGCAGCCCTGGCCACCAGCATTTACACCTACCACAGCGGTAATGATGCGTGACACCCCGTGAGCAACAACTGCTGAATATCATCGCCCAGGACCTGCAACAGGACTGTGTCGATCACCAGCGCCTGCTTGAACTTATGCAGGCCCTGCATCAGCAGTTGCTTGAACGCAATACGCAGCAAATCGACCAGCTTAACGAACAAATTAACCCGCTGATCAGCCAGTCACGGCAGCGGGCTGAGCGCCGCAGCAAAGTGCTGGGGGCATTCGGTTTAAGCATTGGCCCTGAGGCCATGCAGCGTTTGCTGGGGCGCTACCCGCAGCCGCAGCGCCAAAAGCTGCTTCAGGCTTGGGCTAATCTGGCTGAGCTGACCGTGCACTGTAAGCGTCAGAACGAACGCAACGGCAAGCTGCTGGCGATGCAGAACGAGCTGCTAGAGCAGATGCTCAGTGATCCAGCCAACGCCCACCTCTACACCCCAACCTATTACTGAGCCTAAGCGCTCATCTCTGCACATTCTGCGCAAACGGCTTGCGGGTTACCCTTGGTTTATTAAGCAAACTGCTGCGCTGCTTGGAGCGGACAGCCTGCAAGGGTGATTACGGTGCAAAAGATTCTGGTCAGTCGCTGCCTGTTAGGGCATCACGTTCGTTATGACGGTGGTGCCCATGGTCCCTATTCACTGTTGCAGCAATGGCAGGCCGAAGGCCGTGTGATCGCGCTGTGCCCGGAGGTTGCAGGCGGCCTGCCTACGCCCCGTGATCCGGCCGAGATTCCCAGCGGGCAGGGCGCTCAGGTGCTCGATGGGCTGCTTCCGGTGTTGACCGTGACGGGGAACGACGTGACCGCCGCGTTTGTTTCGGGGGCTCAACAGGCACTGGCGTTGGTGCGCGAGCATGGCATCCGCGTGGCTTTGCTCAAGGCGCGTAGCCCCTCATGCGGTAATCACGAAACCTACGATGGCAGCTTCAGCGGCACCCGTGTGGCAGGAGAGGGCGTAGCAGCTGCGGCGCTCCGCCGGGAAGGGGTGCAGGTGTTCAACGAAAATGAACTGGGCGCGCTTGAGAATGTCCTTCGTCTGTTGGACTCAGTTAAATCCTGAGTACCTGCTATTACTGGGTTGTCTCACCCTTCCCGTTTGCTGAGGAATAATTATGAAAATGCTTCGCCTTGGTCTGTGTGCTGCTGCCTTGATCGGAATGTCGAGTGCATGGGCTGAAATCCCACGCACTGCTGCCCCAGAGGGCGCGTCGGTGTATTTCATCAGCCCTGCTGATGGCGCAACGGTGGATAAAACCTTTACCGTCAAATTCGGCTTGAAGGGTATGGGCGTGGCGCCTGCGGGTGTCGACGTGCCGGATACGGGCCATCATCACCTGCTGATTGATGCAGACCCGCTGCCGGACCTGAGCCAGCCGCTGCCCGCCACCGACAATGTTCGCCATTTTGGTAAAGGCCAGACCGAAACTGAGCTAACCCTTGCACCGGGCAAACACACACTGCAACTGCTGTTGGGCGACAAAAACCACGTTCCGCACAACCCGCCAGTGCTGTCTGAGAAGATCACCGTTACGGTTAAGTAAGGCGCTGCCTGTTGTTCGCGAGAGCGTTCAGGCCGCAGGGCGGAACCGCGCAGCGTTTCCGCCGTTGCGTAGGCGGCTGCAATGACGCACTCCGGATTACGCCTGCCGCTAATCCAGGCTACGAAGAGAATGAGGTGATCTTGTAGGAGCGACTTTAGTCGCGAACAAACGAAAGCCCGCTGCCTGAAACAAAAATGCCCGTCATAAGACGGGCATTTTTCGTTGCGTGAAGCCTTAGAACAGTACGCGGGTACGGATGGTGCCGTTCACGTCCTGCAGCTTCTGCAGGGCCAGGTCAGAGTAGGCTGCATCAACGTCGATCACCACATAGCCAACTTTGTCGTTGGTTTGCAGGAACTGACCAGAGATGTTGATGCCGTTGTCGGCAAACACCTTGTTGATTTCGCTCATCACGCCCGGCACATTCTTGTGGATGTGCAGCAGGCGGTGCTTGCCTGGGTGAGCCGGCAGGGCCACTTCAGGGAAGTTCACGGAAGAAACCGACGTACCGTTGTCGCTGTACTTAACCAGCTTCTCGGCCACTTCCAGACCAATGTTGGCCTGCGCTTCGGCGGTGGAGCCACCGATGTGCGGGGTCAGGATTACACGGTCCAGACCACGCAGCGGGCTTTCGAACTCTTCGTCGTTGGACTTCGGCTCAACTGGGAATACGTCGATGGCTGCGCCGATCAGGTGCTCGTCTTTGATCGCGTTGGCCAGGTGATCCAGCTCAACCACGGTGCCGCGAGCAGCGTTGATCAGGATGCCGCCTTTCTTCATGGCACGGATTTCTTTCTCGCCGATCATCCACTGAGTGGACGGCAGCTCAGGCACGTGCAGGGAAACGATGTCGGCCATGCCCAGCAGCTCGTGCAGGTTGCCAACCTGAGTGGCGTTGCCCAGCGGCAACTTGGTGACGGTGTCGTAGAAGAACACCTGCATGCCCAGTGCTTCAGCCAGAACAGACAGTTGAGTACCAATGGAACCGTAGCCGACGATACCCAGCTTTTTACCCCGGATTTCGAAGGAGTTGGCCGCAGATTTGATCCAGCCGCCACGGTGGCAGGAGGCGTTTTTCTCTGGGATGCCGCGCAGCAGCAGAATGGCCTCGGCCAAAACCAGTTCGGCTACCGAACGGGTATTGGAGAACGGTGCGTTGAACACGGCAATGCCGCGCTCGCGCGCTGCGTTCAGGTCTACCTGGTTGGTGCCGATGCAGAAGCAGCCAACGGCGACCAGTTTCTTCGCGCAGTCAAAGACTTCAGCGGTCAGCTGGGTACGGGAACGAATGCCAATAAAGTGCGCGTCGGCGATCTTGGCTTTCAGCTCGTCGCCCGAGAGTGCGCCCTTGAGGTACTCGATGTTGGTGTAACCAGCGGCCTTCAGGGTATCCACTGCATTTTGGTGGACGCCTTCCAGAAGAAGGAACTTGATCTTGCTCTTGTCGAGAGAGGTCTTGCTCATCGGAGTACCTGTTTGTCCCACATTTGGTGTCAGGGAAAGGTCAGCTGAATGCTGACAGCACCGGCGAATTGGCGGGAGCGCACGATTCGCGGGGTGCGTATGCTAGCATACGAGGCCCGCGAAACACCTATCCTGGCAGATGAGAGATGCTCAGGGTGACCATGAATCGTATGAGAGTTCCAAAATGACCAATCCTGCCCTGATCGACGAGCTGAAGTCCCTGCTTGAGCCCGGCAAAGTACTGACTGATGCTGATTCCCTCGAAGCCTACGGCAAGGACTGGACCAAGCATTTTGCCCCGGCACCGGCGGCAATCGCCTTCCCCAAGAGCATTGAGCAGGTGCAGGCCATCGTGCGTTGGGCGAATCAGCACAAGGTGGCGCTGGTGCCATCCGGCGGCCGAACTGGCCTGTCTGCGGGTGCTGTGGCCGCCAACGGCGAAGTGGTTGTCTCCTTCGATTACATGAATCAGATCCTGGCCTTTAACGAATATGACCGCACGGCGGTCTGCCAGCCGGGCGTTGTCACCAAGCAACTGCAAATGTTTGCTGAGGAGAAAGGCCTGTACTACCCGGTGGACTTCGCATCGTCCGGCTCTAGCCAAATTGGCGGCAATATCGGCACCAATGCTGGCGGGATTAAGGTAATTCGCTACGGAATGACCCGTAACTGGGTGGCGGGCCTGAAAGTCGTCACTGGTAATGGTGATTTGCTGGAGCTGAACAAAGACCTGATCAAAAATGCTACCGGCTACGACATGCGTCAGCTGTTTATCGGCGCGGAAGGCACTTTGGGCTTTGTGGTTGAAGCCACCATGCGTCTGGACCGTGCGCCAAAGAACCTGACCGCGATGGTACTGGGCACGCCGGACTTCGACTCGATCATGCCAGTGCTGCATGCCTTCCAGAACAAGCTGGACCTGACGGCTTTCGAATTCTTCTCCGACAAGGCGCTGGCCAAGGTTATGGCCCGTGGTGATGTACCGCCTGCCTTCGAAACCGACTGCCCGTTCTACGCACTGCTGGAGTTCGAGGCCACCACAGAAGAAGTCGCTGAAGCGGCGCTGGCCACCTTTGAGCATTGCGTTGAACAAGGCTGGGTGCTGGATGGCGTCATGAGCCAGAGCGAGCAGCAGCTGCAGAACCTGTGGAAGCTGCGCGAGTACATCTCGGAAACCATCAGCCACTGGACGCCGTACAAAAACGACATCTCCGTAACCGTGGGCAAGGTTCCGGCCTTCCTCAAGGACATCGACGATATCGTCGAAGCCAACTACCCAGACTTCGAAGTGGTCTGGTTCGGCCATATTGGCGACGGCAACCTGCACCTGAACATCCTCAAGCCGGAAAACCTGAGCAAGGATGAGTTCTTCGCCAAGTGCGCGACCGTCAACAAGTGGGTGTTCGAAACCGTACAGAAATACAACGGTTCGATCAGCGCCGAGCACGGCATGGGTATGACCAAGCGTGATTACCTCGGCTACAGCCGCTCGGAAGCCGAAATTGCCTACATGAAGGCGATCAAGCAGGTGTTCGACCCGAACGGCATCATGAACCCGGGCAAAATCTTCCCGGTCTGATCGGCCATCTGCGCTGGGCATGCTCGTGTCCAGCGCTCAATCCGACAAAAAAGAGGCCCGCACCTTCGGGGCTGGGCGTGGAGACGGCAGACATGAGTTATCAGCATCAGTACATTGACGGTACCCGCATCCATTACCCGATGGGCAAAGTGGTGTGTATTGGCCGCAACTATGCAGAGCACGCCAAAGAGCTGAACAACGCTGTTCCGACTGAACCGCTGTTGTTCATTAAGCCGGGCAGCTGTGTGGTGCCGCTGAGCGATGGCTTCCAGCTGCTGGCAGATCGCGGTGAGGTGCACTACGAGGCGGAAATCGCGGTGCTGATCGGCAAGCCGCTGTCGCGTAACCCCAATGCAGAAGAAGTGCTGGATGCTATTTCCGGTTTTGCCCCTGCTCTGGATCTGACGCTGCGTGATCTGCAAAGTGAGCTGAAAGCCAAGGGTTACCCGTGGGAGCTGGCCAAGTCGTTTGATGGTGCCTGTGTACTGGCGCCGTTCGTGCCGGGGGATGCAGTGGCGGATCTGGCTGATATTGGTATCCGCCTGGAGATCAACGGCGAAGTGCGTCAGGACGGCAACAGCCGCGACATGATCAACCCGATCCTGCCGATGATTCAGCACATTTCTGCTCACTTCAGCCTGCAACCGGGTGATGTGATTTTGACCGGTACGCCGGCTGGTGTTGGCCCGCTGCATGCGGGTGATGAGCTGGTGCTGGAGTTGCCAGGCCTGAGTCGTTTCAACAGCCGCGCCCTCTAAAGCCAATCCGGCCTGTGCTTGCAGGCCGGCTCACATCTTGCGGCGCCAAAGTAAGTGAAATCCTATTTACCTGTCGGTATTTTCTGGGCAGCTATTTTTAGTGCTTTGGAATGAGTCGCTGAACCGGCCGATTCCCCCACAATATTCCCGTCGTAGCTCACCGACTGCTGGGTTGTATGACCAGAGCGCAGTCGAGTCGTCGTATTGCCACATTAGAGAATTAAGGTTGGCTTAAGTCGCGATTAAGGTTCGCTTCAGCAAGCGGTTCTAGTCTTAGCTCATCAACTGACTGATGAGGAGATACCTTCATGAAACGTTTTGCACTTGTTCTGCTGGCCCCGCTGTTCTCTACCGCTGCTCTGGCTGCCAATGGTTACTCAGGTCCAGGCACTCAGGCTGCAGGTGGCTACACCGGCCCTGGCGCTCAGGCCACCATCACCACTGTGGCTGAAGCGCTGAAAGCTGGCGATGACACACCGGTGGTGCTGCAAGGCCAGATCACTAAGCGACTGCACGATGAAATGTATGAATTCAAAGATGCCACCGGCACCATTGAAGTCGAAATCGATGATGAGCTTTGGCCTGCTCAAGCTGTCTCTGAGACAGCTACGGTCAAGCTGAGCGGTGAGGTTGATCGTGACCTGACCAGTCGCGAAATTGATGTGGAATACCTGGAAGTGGTCAAGTAATCGCGACCCTTCGAAAACGTACCGGCCTGCAGCGATGCAGGCCGGTTTTGATGTTGGTGCGTGACGAGAGTTTGTATTTATGAGGATTCACCTGACATGGCGGCACCTAGGCCTGATGCTGGCCTTTGCGTTCGTGCTGCTGCTTGTTCTGGTTGCTCAAGAGTTCCGACTGTTCGAGCGGGCTTGGTTCAATGTGCAGAACTCATACAGTTCAGAACAGCAGGACGACTCAATCGGGCTGGCTGATTACCAGATCGATATTGAGGCCAAGCTTCTGGGGGATCTTGAAGAGGTGTCTGCACTGGCCTACGACCCAGATCGCAACACACTGTTCACTGTAACCAATCAGAAGGCTGAACTGATTGAGCTGTCTCTGGATGGCGACATTCTGCGGAGAATTTCGCTGGAAGGCTTTGGCGATGCGGAGGCCGTGGAATACATCAGCCCCGGTGTGTATGTCATCAGCGATGAGCGCAAGCAGCGTTTGATCAAAGTGCGAGTTACCGATAACACGACTCATCTGGTTGCGGATCACTACCAGCAGTTTTCATTGAACATAGGCGGCGGCGGTAATAAGGGGTTTGAAGGGCTGGCATATGACCCGCACACAAAGCGTTTATTTGCAGCAAAAGAGCGCGATCCAGTGCGTATTTTCGAGATTAACGGCTTTCCGCATGAAAAAAGTGAGCAGCCCTTCAATGTGCATGTAGGCGGCAATGTGGCGCGGGATGAAGCGCTGTTTGTACGGGATCTGTCCAGCCTGCATTTTGACGTTCGCAGCGGGCATCTGCTGGCGTTGTCCGATGAGTCGCGTCTGCTCTTGGAGCTGAACAAAAAGGGCAAGGTGATCAGTAGCTTGTCTTTGCTGGGTGGCACCAATGGCCTGAAAGACAGCATTCCTCAAGCCGAAGGTGTAGCCATGGATCGCCAAGGTGTTCTATATCTGACCAGCGAGCCTAACTTGTTTTACCGCTTCAAACCGGCGGCTCAGTGATTCCGCAGTGGTTTGGGTTGGAAGAAGGCCGCATCAGTCGTGCGGTCTTCCATTCAAACCCAAGCGTGAGACCAATGGCTGCGCAAGCCAGTCCGGCGGCCAGCCCCCACCATACGCCCTCAGCGCCCCAGCCGAGCGGGAACGTCAGTACCCAGGCCAGAGGGGCGCCAACGCCCCAGTAACACACAAGACCCACAAAGAAGGTGGTCTTGGCGTCTTTCAAGCCTCGGATGGCGCCCATGGCGATATTTTGGATGCCATCGAACAGCTCGAACCAGGCCGCAATCGCCAGCATACCGATGGCCAACGCGACCACCTCGGTGTAGTTGCTGTCAGCCTTGTCGAGAAACAGGCCGATTACCCATTGCGGCGCGAACCAGAACAGGCAGGCCACCAGCAGCATGCACGCGGCGCCTAAGCTGATGGCCAGCCGTCCGGCCAGACGGGCTTCACTTAACCGGTCGGCGCCGTAATGCTGGCCAATGCGGAAGGTGGCAGCATAGGAGATGCCCACCGGGATCATGAACACGACGTACACCGACATGATCGCGATCTGATGGGCAGCCAGCTCGTGGCTACCCAATGCGCCCATACACAGGGCTGCAAAAGTAAACAGCCCGGCCTCCACGGCGTAGGTTCCTCCTATAGGCGTGCCGAGGCGCAGCAACTCGCGGATATCGCTCATTTTCGGGCTGAACAAGCCTTGTTTCAGGGGGTATTGGCGGTAGGCCGGATGGCGCAGGACATACCACCCCAGTAGCAACGCCATGCCGGTCATGACAATGGCGGTAACCAGTCCAATTCCAGCCAAGCCCAGAGCGGGCAGCCCGAGCCAGCCCTTAATCAGCGCATAGTTGAGAACGAAGTTAGCCACAGCTCCACCTACGCTAATCGCCATGACCGGTCCGGGATGGCCGATGGCGCTGGTGAAACCGCGCAGAACCATAAAAGTCATGTAGCCCGGCAATGCGAGTACCAGCGTGGATAAGAACTGAGTTGCACCGTGAATATTCTGTTCCTGCTGACCTGATGCCCGCAGCAGGGGCTCTAAGTTCCACAGCAGGACGGCAGAAATCGCTGCGAGTCCCCAGCCCAACCACAGACCGCTTTGTGTCAGGCGCGTCACCCCCTGTGTATCGCCAGCGCCATGCCGAATGGCCACAAGACTGCCGACAGCGGCAATCACCCCGACACAGACAATCGACACAAAGTGATAGGTGGATGACCCGAGGCTGCCTGCCGCCAGCGCTTCAGGGCCAAGCATGCCCATCATCACCGTATCGGTGAACAGCATGACGACATAAGCCAGTTGTGCGGCCACCAGCGGAACAGCGAGGTGCAGGATGGCCCGCAGCTCGCGGCGTAAAGAGTTGGGCATGATGAGTTTCACTCAGAAAGGATGCTTGCTGCCGATTACCTGCAAGCTGAGAATCAGCCTATTCTCACAGGCAAAATGAGTTGGCACAAAAGGATAAAAACCATGCTAAGCATGATTATTACTCATGGATTATTGGCGTGAGAGAACGACTTCCCCCGCTGTATGCCTTGCGTGCCTTTGAAGCGGCGGCGCGGCACGCTTCATTCACCCGTGCAGCTGAAGAACTGGCGTTGACCCAAAGCGCGATCAGCCGCCATGTGCGCACACTTGAAGAGCACTTTTCCTGCCGCCTGTTCGACCGCCAAGGGCGCGCTCTACAACTCACAGAAGCCGGACGCCTGCTGCTGCCGGGGCTGATTGAAGGCTTCACTGCGTTGGATAGAGCCTGTAGCACCTTGCGGGTGGATGACGCTGTGCTGCGCCTGAAAGCGCCCTCGACGCTGACCATGCGCTGGCTGCTGGCGCGTATCTCGCGTTACCGACTCGCGTCGTCAGCGGAAGTACAACTAACCAGCGCCTGGATGGACGTAGATACCGTGGACTTTCTCCACGAGCCCTTCGACTGCGCAGTGCTGCTCAGCGAAGGCAATTTCCCGCCAGAGTGGGGCAGTTGTGAGCTGTTCAAGGAATGGCTGATACCGGTGTGTGCACCGGAGGCCTTGGGAGATAAGCCCTGGACCCTGTCGCGCCTGAAACATGCCGAATTACTCCATCCGACCCCCGACCGCCGCGACTGGCGGCAGTGGTTGCAGGCGATGGGGCTGGCCGATCAGGTCTCGCTCAAGGGGGGGCAGGTGTTCGATACCTTGGAGTTAGGCATGGTTGCCGCTGCTCGGGGTTACGGCGTGTCCATTGGGGATCTGGTGATGGTGGCCGAGGATGTTGCGCTTGGACGAATGGGCCTGCCATGGCCATGCGCGGTGCCCAGTGGATGCAGCTATTACCTGGTCTGGCCTAAAGCCCGCAGAGGGCAGGAGCGCGTGGAGCGTCTACGTGATTATCTGCTGACGGACATTGCTGCGGTGCAATTACCCCCTGTGGAGTTTGCTTCTCGCAAAGAAGGCTGAAGGGATGGTATTCCGTAAAAAATAATGGACTATCTGAGGATGTTCCTATCACCAAATTTGGGTGAAATTGGCTTTTTATAGGACTTTAGGAGAATCGCCGGGCCCAGTCTGGCTGCGGATTTGCTCGGATTTGTTTGAC
This sequence comes from Pseudomonas mendocina, assembly GCA_037482215.1. Taxonomy (NCBI): domain Bacteria; kingdom Pseudomonadati; phylum Pseudomonadota; class Gammaproteobacteria; order Pseudomonadales; family Pseudomonadaceae; genus Ectopseudomonas; species Ectopseudomonas mendocina. The sequence goes on along the minus strand of CP148074.1, from coordinate 4,544,429 downwards.
ATATTAAACGGCAGTGGCAGACTGGCTGCACGGCTTCGGCTGGTGCGAAAGGGCTGTGAGCACCCTTTTTTGGTCTTTTACCAAGACCGCTTTCAGGCACCGCCAGGCGCAAACAGGAAGGCACGACCCCCGTCTTTCCTGCACAGCAATGCAGGCCATGCCTGCCTCAAGGTGATGTATGTCTAACAACAATACGAGCAAGCGCCCGGGTGCGCGTAAACCGGTAGTGCTGATGTCCATGGGAGCGCAAGAGCGCAAAGGGCACGCCTATCAAGTCATGACTCATAAATACATAACCCCCCTTGTTGATATCTCCGGCTGCGTACCTCTGCTTGCTCCGACTTGCTGCGGTATTGATGACCTCGAACAGTACCTGGACATGGTCGACGGTGTTTACCTGACCGGTGCTGGCAGCAATATCGACCCCGTTCTGTATGGGCAAGAAAACAAGACCCCTGGTAAAGGTCAGGACCGTGACCGCGATGACTTCGACCTGCCGCTGATCCGTGCCGCGCTGGCGCGTGGCCTGCCAGTGTTTGCCATTTGTCGTGGCATGCAGGAGCTTAATGTGGCACTCGGTGGCAACATTCATCAGAAGGTTTACGAAGTCCCCGGTTTTAATGACCACCGCGAAAATCCGGATGACCCGGTGCCGGTTCAATATGCCGACAGCCACACCGTACGTGCTGTACCGGGCAGCTGGTTCGCTGAGTTGATGGGCGACGATGCGTTCCCGGTTAACTCCCTGCATGGGCAAGGTCTGGACAGACTTGGCGCTGGAATTGAGCCGCTGGCTCACGCTGAGGACGGCCTGGTCGAAGCCATTCACCTGCCGCAGGCGCAAGCTTTTACCCTGGGTGTGCAATGGCATCCGGAATGGCTGGCATCGGAGAACCCGCATTCAATCAAAATTTTCAGCGCATTTGGTGATGCCTGCCGCCAGAGGGCAGCGGCTCAACAGTAAACGCTAGTGTGCTGCGGGCCGTGGGGTTGAGTCGCGGCCTCACGCCCCGCAGCACACGACTCGCTGCCTGGCCGGGACTGGCCCAGCCATATCGTTATTTGATGTACCAGCCCCATGGTTGGTCGCTGTTATAACGGGTTACCTGTTTGATTTCGCGGTAACTGTCGAAGCCCCATTGCCCCAACTCGCGCCCGATACCACTCTGCTTGTAACCGCCCCACGGTGCCTCGGTGAAGGTCGGCTGCGAACAGTTAATCCAGATGATCCCAGCCCGTAGCCGCTTGGAGAAACGCTCTGCACGTGCCACATCACGGGACATCACCGCAGCTGCCAGACCAAACGGCGAGTCGTTAGCCAAACGGCGTGCCTCATCTTCAGTGTCGAATGCACGAACACACACCACCGGGCCGAAGATCTCTTCACACCAGATGCCGCTGTCCAGTGGTACGTCGGCAAAAATGGTCGGCTCCAGGTAATAGCCTTTATCCAGATGCTCAGGACGCTTGCCCCCATGTACCAGACGGGCGCCGCTGGCTTTACCTTGCGCAATGAAATCCAACACTTTTTGATGCTGGCCACGGCTGACGAGCGGGCCGAGAAGGGTGCCCTCCTGCAGGCCATTGCCGATGGTGATGCGCGCCGCTTCAGCTGCCAGACGCTCCAGCAATGCGGGGTACAGTGCACGCTCGACTAGCACGCGGGATGTGGCCGAACAGACCTGTCCCTGGTTCCAGAAAATACCGAACATAATCCACTCAACGGCCTGTTCGATATCGCTGTCCGCAAAGACGATAAAGGGCGATTTACCACCCAGCTCAAGGCTGATGTTTTTGATCTCGCGGGCAGCGGCCTGCATGATGCGGCGGCCAGTCGGCACGCTGCCGGTAAATGCCAGCTTATCCACAAGGGCGTGTTCAGACAGCGGCGCACCCGCATCTGCACCCAGTCCGGTGATCAGGTTGAACACGCCAGCCGGGACGCCTGCTTCGTGAATGATCGAAGCCAGCTCGATGGCCGTCAGTGACGTCAGCTCCGAAGGCTTAAGCACCATTGTGCAGCCCGCGGCCAGCGCGGGGGCGACCTTCCAGGCGGCCATGAGAAGCGGATAGTTCCACGGGATAATGGCGCCCACAACACCTACCGGCTCCCGCTCGATCCAAGTGCTGAAACGGTCATCTGCGACTGCGAGGTCCTGACGGGGAGTTGTATCGGCTGCCTCGGCCAAATCCGCGTAATAATCAAAACAGCCCGCAGCGTCTTCGATGTCCAGCTCAGCCTCTGCCAGTGGCTTACCGTTGTCACGAACCTCCAGCACCGCCAGCTCTTGCAGGCGCGCGCGAATACCTTCGGCCACCTTACGCAACACCCTCGCGCGTTCTGCGCCGGTCAAATATGGCCATTCACCTTCATCAAACGCACGGCGGGCTGCTTTAACCGCCAGCTCTACGTCTTCAGCCGTTGCTGCGGGCAGCTCGGCCAGCAGGGACTCATCACTTGGATCATCTGTAGTGAAGCGTTGCCCCTTCACAGGGGCAAGCCACTGACCGTCAATGTAAAGGTGCTTATGGACGATTGGATTCATGGCGGTATCTCGTTAGCGCAGGCTTGATAATTTCAATGCCAGACTTGGGTGAGTTAGTGTCTGAGATCAAACGTACCGCAACATACGCTGATCGAGCGATGCTGATTACGCGCGGGGATGTTTCAAACCGTGAAAGACAGGCTGTCTGTGCCAGAGCAGCGTGTATGCACATCGGAGTGAGCGCAGAGTCCACAGGCTACTGGGAAAACGTAAGCGCTGGCGGTAAGGTCAGCGCCATCAGCGGCGGCACAAAGTCGCCAAACACATCAACAGGACACCTCCTTGCAATACGTCATCCGCTACCTCGAAACCCTGCCTCCCGTTACGGCTGATTGGCATGCCAGCCACTGGCAAACAGCGGATGTGATGAGCATTGACCAATTCCGTCGCGAAAGCAGCCACCACCGCCCCATCACACAAGCCAAACTGCTTTATAGCGAGCAGGGCGTACAGGGCATCTTCAAGGTTCAGGATCGCTATGTCCGCTGCGTTACAACGCAATTCCAAGACATGGTGTGCAACGACAGCTGCGTCGAGATATTCCTTCAGCCCAAGCCTCAGGCGAGTGACGGAAATGGCTACATCAGCGTAGAAATGAGCGGCAACGGAACGCTGCTGAGTTACTACATCACAGACGCAGAACGCACCGCGGATGGCTTCAAAGCGTTCAGCAAACTCACGCCTGAGCAAGGCCAGCAAATCCGAGTCCAAAGCACACTGCCTGCTGTCGTCGAACCTGAAATCACTGAACCCACCGAGTGGTGCCTTGAGTTCTTTATCCCTTTCAGCGTGCTTGAAGCCTACGTCGGAAAATTGGGCCAACTCTCAGGCCAAACTTGGCGCATCAACCTGTTCAAATGCGCCGACCAAACCTCCCATCCACACTGGGCCAGCTGGCAACCCGTACCGGAACTGAACTTCCATATGCCGGACACCTTTGGCTGGGTGAGGTTTGAGTAAGTAGTCGGATGCATACGGTCACTCCAGTTAGCGCGGCTGGGGTGAGCGGTCTCAGATACCACATGCCTCACCAAAGGCCTTATAGGTCTTCTCTTCGGAGGCTGCTTTAACCGCGATATCGACTTGCCGGTTATCCGATTCGTGATACTCCGAAAAATCAGACTGCCACTGCTTGATCAGCGTGACAGTTAAATCCTTACTGGAATAAACGCTACTCATCTCATCCGCGCTGGCCATACCTATCTGCATAGGATTGCCATCCAGCTTGATAAAAAGCTGGTCATCAAGCTCCACTGCGATTGGTTCTGCGTTTTCTAGCGGTGCGTAGAACTTATCAGCAGGAAGCAGCGCGCAGCGGTAGTTCTCAAGGCCACCAGTCGCTCGGTATGCGCTTAGCGCCTCTTTGTATGTGATCGGGCTAAGCTCAAGAGCAGAGGCATGAGGGATGAAGATAAGTGGCACGAGAAAGGCAAAGTAACGTGCGATTATGCATGGCGATCCAACCCTGAGTTTATAGTTCATATGTAGCGAACCTGGTCATTTAATAGTTCTGGAGGTGGGTGTTATTCAGTGTTGGACGCTCTATTCGGATCTTGCGTGCTACACAGGGCGGCATCATCCGTAAAAATTACACGCCGGATTTCCCCATTGTTAAAGAAGGGGAGTTCCGGGCAGTAGTAATACCCGCTATCCAATTTTGATAGTTTCCATGCAGTATTTTCTCGGCGTATTACCTTGAGTTTTTTGCCAGGGGTGTCTTGTCTAAAAATCTCGATAAAAACCCTTGGTTGAATGGCAAATGAAATATCCTCAAGCACCTCGCAGTCTGCGGGGTTAATATTTTTTAATTTCAGCTTTCCACCGCTAAACTCTTCGACACGTTGCTCAAACTCGATAAATCCATTTTTATAGTTAGGTATGACGTAGCACAAGCGTGGTGTAGTGCCATCCATTATTGGCAATAAATAACTGCTTGCAGTTTGAGTCTGTTGAATGTCACTGCCTTTCCATTGGTAGACGGATACGCCGTGTTCACAACAACTGGAGCGCCAATGCGAGTAGATGGTGCGATACTCTGGATCGAATTGGGCTGAGGTTATTTCTTGTAAGGCTTGCGGAGCGTCAAGGTAACGGTCGGTCTTTTGATCATACAGCCAGATCTGTGAAGGAATGTTAGGGCCAGCAGGAAGAAAAAGATTAATTTTCAGGTCTGGCCAGCCATCGAAGTTTGCGTCAATTAAGTCTGGCGTGTAGATACTACAAGTGCCTTGAGAATCTGTTTCCAGCGTCTGAAATAGCTCACCGTTCTTGTAAAGTCGAATAGCTGACACATATGGTGGAGTGGGGCAGCCGCTGATATCTGGTTCAGGTAGAGAGCTAGCGAGCAAGCGGATTTCGTAGGGGAAATGCTTATCGAGATCGCTCATTACACGCTCCAGTTTTACTGGAAAAGAGCGCCTGCCATCTGGCGATGTCCATGTTCCTAAAATTTCGTTGGTAAGCGCGTCAATGTGCCAGACTCCAGTTAGATTGCTTCCATCGTTGCTTAGATGTTCTGACAACTCTGCGGTATTTCCTTCTATCGCTCCACTTAAAGCAAGTTGGTAACGCGTGCTGGGCTTGCAAGGGAGGTAGCAGTAACTGCCTGCTAAAGTATCAGCAGTTCGGGTTAGAGTGATTTCGATGTTCTTATTCCCCAAAGTGCCTGCCCAATAACGTGTCCAAACAGGAAATTCGACTGAAGCGGCGGATATCGCTGAAGAAATAAATAGAGAAATGATGGGGAGTAAAAGATATAGAAATGGTCTGTGTCTCATGCAACTTCCATTTTGCGTTGAAATATGGATGGCTTAATATGTTTGTTGCAGAATTTTCTTAGCTATGGAGGATAAATAAATCCGTCCCTTTTTATTTTTTTTATTTACCTATAGCACTCGGTTCTAGGAAGAGAGGTAATATATGCGTTGTCTACATCCTTTATTTGCATGTTATCTCCATCTTCAACTATTTGCATTTTGATAGGGTGGTCAGTTTTTTTGCTGTCATAGACAAGGAAAATATGGTTGTTGCTTTCTAGATAACATCCATCTGGTGATTCAATAAAAACAGTAGGGCTAGAGTTCTCTAGGTCGCTCATTGATTTATATAAGTTTATCTCTTTAAGGCCGTTTTCTATAAATGTCTCAATCTTTAGTGGGGTGTTGCTTTCTCTGAGAGGTGCTATATTTATTCTGTTCGCAGATTCCTTCCACTTGTTTAAGTACTGGTATGGTATTTCTGTGTACTCTGGTGTTAGTTTCTCACCCAGCCCGCAGACAGCCTTGTTAACTCTAATTCCAGAGTACTTACTTCGAAAGGTTGTATAAAAACAATCAATAAGCACGTTCCCATTTGTTGCTTCTAATGTATAGAAAATGTCTTCATCTGAGCTGGAAAATAGTCCGGGGCGGTTATTGATGTTGGTTAGATTTCTGTAGATTCCGTCCTTGCTTCCGACTAGATCTCTATAATGTTTTTTGTCCCCGTCCATACGAATAACAATGTCGCGCTTGTTTTTTTCTATATAAGCGACAAAGTTGCTCTGTCCATATCCTGCTGAGGTTAATAGGGATAATATTGTAAAGCCTATGATGGTTGATGGTTTCATTGCTGTAGATCCATAGATATTTGTGATGATTCTTTTAGGGTTGATTAAAAATTTCTTGCGTATGATGCAATTAGCTCGGCTTCATCTTGTCCATTAATTATCCGTCTTGCGCCTTTGTAATCAACTTGGCTTTTATTTATATAGTCAGATAGAGAGCGCCCGGTGAAAACGCCGGATTTCATTCCCCAGAACATTATTTGGACTGCATATTTAAAATCTGCTGCAAGGTCGGGGTTGTTTACAAAGTCAACGCCGATTGCTTCTGATGATATTCTATAGTTCTTTTTCCATGTCAAATGAACGCAGCCTCTCCCCCGATATTTAAAACCATCACCCTCTTTTGTGTTCTCATTTTCTTTTGCTCTTTTTCGATGCGCCGCAGTGCTGGCTAATACTGGATCATATTTATTAAAGTATGAGTAGTCACCTATCTCTGGTTTTTCACTAAAATATTCGCCAGATAAGTAGTGGTATGTCTCATGTCTTGTTGTGGCTAGCATGTATGCGAGCTCGTATACATTGACTTTGACATTCGATACTATTAGATGTTCATTTATACTGTTCAATAGCTTTTCTAAATTTCTTTTAGATTGCTCGCCTAGTGGTGTAGTGTCCTCTCTAAAGTCCTGATGCTGGGCAGTGTATAAAGCTATAAACTTATCAACGTCTATTGCTGATTTGTTTTTACTGAATTTGCATGCTATGGAGCAACAATGGATGTGCCAAATATTTCCACTCTCAGCAATATCATCCTGCCCAATCAAGTCCGTCCACCAATTCAATTTTTCAATCCGTTTCTTCTCAACTTCCCAGTCCTGATTAATATGCCCAGGCTCCTCAACCATCAGCGTGTCTAGAGCATTCCATTTAGCTGCACTCCAAAACCACTCACTTTCATGATGGGTGATGATTTGTGAAATGCTCTGTGCAAGCCATGGCTTTTCAAGTGCGGTACGGATTTCTTTCGGTGTTAGCTTTCCGTCGCGTTCACCTGTGGGATTCTGGCCATCAATGATGTCGTAGAGCTTGCTGAAGATCGGGCCGCGTTCGGTTTGTTCGATCATGGCGGCGTAAGTTTGCTGCTCTTCACCTGTGATGCACTGCGTTGCATCGAGATTTCTTGAGCATTGGCTAACCAATGAAGAGTGATCCTCGATCGTGGTAAAGCCGGGCCATTCCCAAGGAGAGTGTTTGGAAATGATAGGGTCGATTTCCGGAACCCAGCCGGAGATGTCTTGGCCTTCTTTGCCGCCTACGGTGACGTACCACCAACGTGTTTGGTCGGGTGCTACGGCTTTCGCAGTTGCGGGTAGGTCTGCCCAGCTAGCGCCTGAAAGAATATAGTCGTAGCCGGATTCCTGACCGGGGTTGGCGTTGGTAAGCGGGAACTCAGTCCAGGCTTGCAGTGACCCTGCCGTGCTGCTGCGCTGGCCTTGGGCGTTGAGCTGGCTGCGCTCTATCCAGTATGTGCCTGTCAGGCGTATGCCTACTTTGCGCATCGGGTGTGTCGCGGGGATACTGCCACCGGAATATGGCAGCGCACCGTTACCGTCAGCGTCGTAAGACTCCAATAGGAAGTCTGCGGTATCAGGCATCTTGCTAACTTCGACACCAGCCTTGGTTGCAAGAGCGGACTTCTGAGCAGCATTCAATGGATAGGATTTTGTAGCGCTGACATAGCCACCCAATTCTGACTTGTTGGCTTTTACAACGACATACTGCTGCACCTTGACCCAGTGACCTTCCTTGGGGGAGTCAGCGCTGATATCTACGTCTATACCTGCTGGAATCTGTGTGTCTGCCTCTGAGGGCTGTTTGATGCTGGAACCGGCATGTACCTTGATCAGGGTTTTCTGATCAGCAGGTAGCTTTTGTGCAACCGCGCGGCTCTTCTCGATAAAGGCGGGAACGTCCTCACACGAGAAGACTTCAAGGTGTAGCAACGAGCGCGGCTGGGCGTCGTTTAGGTTTTGGTACTGGCCCATATGGCCGATCAATTCACCGGCTTTTATCGGGCGGGGAGTGGCCAGCACTTGCACGCTGTCTACTTCGGGTTTGCTTTGCTCGCCCTGTAGCGATTCAAAGTGAACGTAGCCATTGATGTTGTGAATACTGTTACCGGCATGAGGGACGACGCTCTGTCCCTCAACCACCTCAACCAATTTACGATAGGCACCTGTACCTGCTTCTAGGCGAATTTTTGCACCGACAGGCAAATGACCCATTTCAGCGCTTCGAAAGTTCGGTCCTTTGCGGACACTTAAGCCTTTGGCGTTGAGTAGGCTAGGTTCGAGGTCGTTGGCTTTCTCTCCGATCAGATAGGTGTCAGCCTCACCTGTCGCGTCCATTTCGCTACGGAATACCCAGCCTAGCGGAGCGCCTGTAAGGGCGGGTGACGCTTGGCCATCAATCACTTCAAGCAGCTCAACCCACTTTGAGGACGTTGCATGTGCATCCCCTGTGCGTACCTTGCAGCCTTTAGGCAGTAGTGCAATAACGTTACCGCCGGGTTCCGAGCGAACGCGCAGGCCTGTAAATGCGTTGGTAGCCTTATCGGGCTTTAGGCTATACACCGAATCCCCCATAAATGGTGGCGGTGTGGGGGCATCTGGTAGCTCGTAGCTGTTCCAATCCATCAGGTGCATGTAGAGGCTGAAGAAGGTGAGCGCTTCTCTAGGGGCATCGGCAGTTGTGTTGACTTGGGTGTTTGCCGAGCGGGTCTCTGCATTAGATGGCGTGCCTTCGGTCTGCTCGGACTCAGTAGTTGTGTTGGCTGTGGCCGGGACGCTCGGCAGTTCCAGTTTATGTCTAACCAGTACGAACCCTGTTGAAAATTGCCTCTCCAGTCCATCTGAGTACCGCGAGGTTGGGTATTTAGCATCTATGCGGTAAGCAATGATCTCGCCATCGGCAATGCAATGAATTGCCGACTGATCAAGCAATCCCGCCGTTTTGTCATCAAAGTGCACGCCGCCATGCCACAGGCCGTTGCGGCCTAATAGGTAGAAGCCGTCTTTGGCTTTGGTCAGGGCTTGTTGGTAAAGCTCAGGCGTTGCGTTGCCTGCGTTTTCGCCTTCAGCTGCTTTGGCCTTAAATGGGTAGGCCCAGTTAAGTGGTTTGCTATCTGACATATAAGAAAGGGAACATAACTATTTATTAGATTTTTGTTGAGCTGAAAATAGAGTTGTTCCCTTTTTTAAATCAGTTTCCGTGTTTGTTTTTAAAAAGCCCGCAGCGCGAAAGATTATCTTCCCCATCCCATTCTAAAAGCAGATTTGACTTTTCGCTAATTGATAAAGAAGATTCATTTAGTATGTCTATATTTGATTCATATCCTGAGAATTTCCATAAGTCATCTTTTTCTGACCATTCGCCCCCACAAAATGAGCCGGTTTCAATGCGCACGATACAGCCGGTAGACATTTCAATAAACGCGCAGTCTGCACGCTCATATTCTTCTTCATCTGTAGATTGACTAGTTGACCCCAGTGTTATTTTATTTAGCTGTGCATATTTATTTTGGGGAGATAGTGCTGTTTCGGTATCAATGCTGTATAGGGAGTTGCCACTCGTAAATAGCTTTTGCTTTTTCATTTTATTCGTGTGAAAAACTTCACTAAACTCGCCGCGGCTTGGCTGTTCTAGAGATAACTCTGCATCTTCTGTTTGTAAAGTAACTGTTTTCTGGGTAGGTGCGGAGTAGGTGGTGCCTATAGCATAGTAGAAGACTGCAAAAAGCGCGAAAATCAAAATAAACTTCTTGACTTTTGTCATGCTGGTATTGTCTTGTGAGGTTGGTTTTTATGTGGTGTATAAAACTGACCATTTAATAATTGAGATTTGAATTGCTAATCTGCCACAAGAAATTAACTTTTTAGTAGTCTATTGTTGTGAGTTTGTTATTTATGGGACGCTGTTTTTTGATGTGTTTTAGAGGTGTTTTGATTGCTCTCACAAATTTCTGTTTTACTGCAGGGAATCCAACCTTCGATGATTCCGCTTCTGGCAGTTTTATATGAGATCTTTAACCAGCCAGAAGCTTGGTCGTTGACTACAATTATGTCATTCTGGATTAGGTATTTAGGTGTTTTGTCTGCAATGCTTGGGTATTCATATATGAACACTTTGTCTATGACCTTTGCTTTACTGGGTTTGTTTAGTGACCAATTTTTGAAACCTCTCGACATTAGTGTCTCCTCAATGGCTCTCTTGGTTTTGTAAGGGTAAGAGTAGTCTATAAAGTCGCTATCTTCTTGTGTTGCCACGTCTCCGCCAGAGCCGAAGAAATCACTCAGCTTTTTGTTGAGCGAGTACTCCATTTCTGTTTTTTCATCAAATACACTTACAGTGAAGAAGTCTGAATTGTATGAGATTCCGGTATCAGATGTGATTGCGGTGCTCTGAATTATATAAAGTCTTTTCTTGTTATATTTTTTTTCATTCAGTATAAATGCGCTCTCTATTTTTCCGGGGTCGCCAAGATACGGTAAGGTCGATATTTTCCTTGACTCATTAGTAAGGCAATTTCTTGCAGATACCGAGATTGGATATGCATCAGTGCTTCCCTCCTCAGGAATATCTGAAATGTTGAATTCAATTTGTATGTTGCTATTAGTTTCTAAGGGAGGATGCGCGCTGGCAATGTTGTCGGTCTTGCAGTTTGTATTGGCGAACAATTGTGATGAGAATAAAAGTATTAAGCTAAATGTCGCAGTTGCAAGGTTTTTCTTTATGTTCAGCATTTTTTATATAACTCCTCAAATATGATGTCTATCTCTCTTTTGTATTGGGTTCGTTCGGCCAGTCCTTTGTATCCGCCATTAATTATCTTGGTGATTAGCTTTACATTTTCATCGCTGCTTTTTTGAGTATTTTCTGCTAATGGTTTTAAGTTGTTCTTCTTCCAGAACCAAAGCCCTGTTTCAACAATTATAGGTATATATTTTTCGACTAGTGTTGGGTTCTCAGATATTGGCTTTCCAATTTCTTTTGCGCAGTCGTCATAGTTTCCGAAGTGTGTAAGGTGAAGTAGGCCTCTACCGCGATAGTCGTTTTCAGGATATTCATTTGAACCAAAGCAATGGTTTCCGTAGCCTGCATCATTTTTTAGTAGATGGTCCTCGATGTATTTCATTTTTTCTTGCTCAGAGTTGAATTTTATTCCTTTTCGAACAAATCCATTATTGATGGCTGTTGGAGCCATGGCATATAGTGATTTTGCTGTGTAGCTTGAGTAGTAAAGCGATTCTCTAAACTTTGAAAAACCCTGTGTTTCGTGTTTCGCCTGTGCTAGCAGATGTTTCAGTTGGCTACAGCTATCTATCCCGTATCTAGTGGATAGATTGTTCATGCTTTCAATAAAGCCGTTCACGAATTCTTCGCTCGTCTTACTGGTTTTGATTCTGTCCATTAACTCATGTGTGATAGAGATGTCTCTACCACATATTTTGCATTCGGAAATTGTTTTTGAGTTTGGTAAGAAGGCAGGGGTTGTAGGATGGAAATGCCACGCAGCCCCATTTGCCCCAAACTCTTCAGTTAATTCATTCCACCAACTTAGCTCTTGAATACGCTGTTTTTCTTTCTCCCAAACTGCACCCTCCAAGGCTAGTAATGGGTCCAGTTCGTTCCATTTCTCTGCACTCCAGAACCACTCGCTTTCGTATTTAACAATTAGCTGACCGAGCACTTGGGCATGCCAAGGCTTGCTGAGGGCGGTACGTATTTCGTCGCTGGTGAGTACGCCGTCTTTGTTGCTATCAACAATCTCATAGAGGCGGGCTGTGGCGACAATGGGTCCACCGTCGGTTTTGTTGATTTGAGCGCGATAGTTATGTTGCTCGTCCGCAGTGAGTTGACCACGGGCATTGAGGTTATAGGCAAGCTTCTCCAGTGGAGTGCCAGTGTCCTCTATGAATTGAAACCCTTCCCATTCCCATGGACTGTGGCGGGTGGTGATTAGCTCTTGTTCGGCCAGCCAGCCACTGATGGGATTTCCTTGGGCATCAGCGAGCAGGTTTTCAAGGTGCCACCAGTGGGTGGTTTGTTCTGGAAGGCTTGCACTGGCTGGCGTTTTGACTGTGAGTTTGTGGGTTGCTGGCAAACTATCCAGATAAGCCTGGGGAATAATCAGGTCAACGCCTACAGGCTGGCTATCGTCTGTCAGTTTGGGTGGGTTGGTAGCGCTGATATCTGGGCGGTGTTTAATCAGTCGGCTGGCACCCTTGTGTACTTTTAGAAGGGTTTTGTCCTTGACTGGAAACTGGCTGGCCCATGCACGGCTCTGGCTAATAAAGCCTGGCACATCGTCACAACTGAAGATTTCCAGATGCAGTAATGGTTGTGCGCTGCCGTTATGGTTTTGATACGTGCCCAAATGACCGATGAGGGCTCCGGCCTTAATGGGTATGGGAGTATCTAACACGACCACTGACTTTAAAGCTTTGGGTTTGCTTTCGGCTTTTAATAAAGCCGAACCAATGAATCCCAGTACGCTTTCTTGACCACCTGCTTTCAACGCAGGCTCAGTATTGCCACTGATAATTTCTTCTAGCTTGAGGTACGCCCCAGCTCCAGATGCACGTACTTTGGTGCCCCTGCTGATCTTACCTAGTGACTGTGCGTTCTCTTGAGGGGCCGCTCGTACGGTAAGTGGATCTTTTTGTGTATTTACTGTGTAAGAAGAGGCCTCCCAGAAAGCTGGGCGTTCTAACTTTTCATCCAGCTCATATTCGTTCCAGCATTTGAGGTGCATATACAAGCTGTAAAGGGTGATGCTTGGGGCGGGTTTGGCGGGGGCCGCATTAGTATTTTCGGCAGCAGGTTGAGGCTGTGGTGGCTGGAGTGTGTGTTTAACCAGTACAAAGCTGCTTGAGAAGGGCGCTTTTAAGAGTTGCGGCGTCTTGGGGTATTCAGTAACCGGGTAGTTTTCGTCGACCCGATAGGCAATCACTTCCCCATCAGCAATACAGGCAATACTGGACTGATCGAATGCGGCGGCAGTGCCTTCGTCAAAATGTACGCCACCGTGCCAAATTCCATTGTTGCCTATGGGATAAAAGCCAGCGTTGGCCTTGGCCATCTGGTTCAGGTATTCGAGAGGGTTGTTACTGGCGTTTTTGAGCTTAAACGGATATGCCCAGTTAATTGGGGTGTTGTTAGCCATTGGATAATCCTAATCCTGTCAAGAGGGCGTCTGACGGCTCGCGTAAGGTTCTTGTTAACCCGAGAAATTTAAGGCGCGTGGCGCTCGGCTCTTGGCTTCTAGTGGTGCAGCTTGAGCCTGGTCCAACAAACTCCCTGCCTTATCACTGTCCGCCATACCCGGTAGCACTGGCGGTTTGATGCCGATGCCGGAGCCTTTGCCCGGCGAGCCTCCCGCATTCACCTTCACAATCGGGCCACTCATGGTGATGCCGCCGGGGTCGAGTTTGATAAAGCTGCCGCCTGCGGCGATGGTCAGTTCAGTGCCGGCTTCGATGACCATTTTTTGCCCGGCTTTGAGGTGGATTTCGCGGCCGGCTTTGGTCAGCTGGGCGGTGCCGAGTTTGATGTGTTGGCTGATGCCAACGGTGAGGTGGTCGTCGGGTTTGACTTCGACTTTGCGGTCGGCGCGGACGGTGAGGTGTTCTTCCGCTTTTAGCTCGGTGAAACTGTTGGCTTCGACCAGATCATGGCGTTCGTTACTGACGCGGATTTTCTGGTCGTTCTCGACGTTTTCGTCCCAGTCGCGTTGGGCGTGCAGGTAGATTTGCTCCGCGCCCTTTTTGTCTTCAATACGGAATTCGTTGTAACCGCCACCGCCCGGTGTGCTGAGGGTTTTGAAGGTGCTGCGGGTTTTGTTTGCAGGCAGCTCGTAGGGCGGCATGTGTTTGGCGTGGAACAGGCAGCCGGTCACCAGCGGTTGGTCCGGGTCGCTTTCGAGGAAGGTCACCAGCACTTCCATGCCGATACGCGGAATCGCTACGCCGCCATAGCGATCGCCTGCCCAGTTGGAAGCGACGCGCAGCCAGCAGCTGGTTTTATCGTCGGCCTGGCCTTCGCGGTCCCAGTGGAATTGCACTTTGATGCGGCCGTATTTATCGCAGTGAATTTCTTCGCCTTTTGGGCCGGTGACGACAGCAGTCTGGCTGCCGAGCATGCGCGGTTTCGAATGCTTTAGCGGTGGGCGGAACGGCACGTCCCACGGTGTGGCGGTAAAGCGATTGCGGTATCCCTGCTGAAAGCCGTCTTTCACATCGGTATGACTGGTGACCGACTCTTCCAGCACTTGCGGCTGTTTGCCTTCGTGCAGGACTTGGTGCATTAGCCACAGGTCGTTGTAGTCGGCGCGCGGGTGTTCGCTGAGTTCGAGGAAGTGCCCGCTGAGCAGCATCGGCTGGTCGCTGCGCCCTTCGGCAAGGCGGTAGTCGCTGCGATGACGCTCAAGGTTGCGCTTGCTCAGGTGCTTACCGCGATCCCGCTCGGTGAAGCGGCCGGGGTAATCGTAGTCTTCCAGATCGGGTTGCTGCTGGTCACTATTGGGTTGATCGCCTTTGTAGTCGGCATGCATCAGCACGCTGGGCTTTTCAAAGTCGTAGTCCCGGCGGCTGACCCGGCTGGTGCGGGTTTCCACTCGTACGCTGAAGTTTTTGACCACGCCTTCATCCGCCACCAAGCCGTGTCTTGCTGGTAGGCCGTGGACCGGCCAAATGAGCTGAAGGTGCTCTGGTCGTCGCCGAAGATCAGTACGTGGCCGTCTTTGCTGTGCTGGAAATGGTAGTGAATACCTTCTTCTTCACACAGGCGCTGAATAAAGTGCAGGTCGGTTTCGTCGTACTGCACGCAGTAGTCGCGTTCGGGATAAACGGTTGGGCCCAAGGCGAACTGGTAAGCACCCGCCAGAATGCCGTGCTCTTCCAGTACCTGAGCCACGATTTGCGGCACAGTCAGGTGCTGGAAAATTCGCTGATTGGTGCGCAGGCCAAGGTAGGACAGTTGCGGCACGATGCTCAAACCATAGCGGTGCAGGCGCTTGCCGGACTCGCCCATGGAGGCCTGATAGATCAGGCCGTGAATGCCCAGCCCCTCTGGGGTAAAACCGAGAAAAACCGGCTGGTGCAGCAGCTCGGCGAGGTCGATATTGGGGTTTTCGCTGACCGCCTCAACTTCAATGCGATAAGGCTGGCTGATGGCTTCTCGGCCTTCAAAGGCGAGCACTTGCAGATCGTGCTTGAGGCCGGGGATATGCAGGCTGAAATGGGTTTCGTTGGCTGGATTGAACATAGCGATATCCTTATTGATCCATCGTCCTTAAAGGCCGCATTTAGCGACGCCCGAACCAGCGCTCCCAGCGCGTCGGCGCAGGCTGGCGGAATGCTTGCAGCAACTCGGCACAGGTGATCGTGCGTTGAGCTTCTTCAAAAGCCAGCGCCGTTCGCAGCGCAGGCCAACAGTGTGAAGGTAAGTGTTGGGGGCAGTGCAGTCGTTGATCTAGCTCTGTGATTTTCGCCTGCTTGGCGCTTAAGCGACGGAAGGGATGCTTGCCACTGGTTAGCTCGTAAATAACGCAGGCAATCGCGTAAACATCGGTTGATGGGCTGATGGGGGCACCTTCCAACAACTCCAATGCGGCATAGCGGGGCGTCCAAGCCGAAAAGCGTTTGCGACACAGGCGTGGCAGGCCGGGCAAGATGCCTTCCAGCGGCTGGCCGAGACCGTAGTCAAACAGGCGCAGCCCGTCGTCGGCGAGTATGGCGTTGCTGGGTTTTATATCGCCGTGCAGCACACCCAAACTATGTGAATAGTTAAGGGCATCGAGCAGGGCGCAAGCGATTTCTTGCGCGTCGCTCCAGGCTATGCCATCGGGGTTGGTGCTGAGCAACTGATCCAGCGTCAGTCCCTTGAGTAACTCCAGCGTGAGGTAGGCGCGCTGGCTATTAATGTCCACATCGAAGCCGAACAGTCGCACCACGTTAGGGTGGCGCAGGCGTGCGGTAAGTGCATATTCGCTGTAGAGCAGGGCGTTGGCGTCGGGGTATTCGGCGAAGTCGTCGTTGAGGGTTTTCAGCGCGACATAGGGTTCGGGGTCGCCAAACTGTTCCCGCAGTAAGTCTCGTGCACGGTAGACCGCACCCATACCGCCAACACCCAGTAAACGCTCGATCTTGTAGCGACCGCTGAGTACTTCGGGCAGATCCGCTAAGGTTACTTCCGCCTTTTGGGCTTCTGCTTGCCCTGCTGATTTGGCTGCCGTTTGGGCCAGTGCGAAGTAGGTGAGGTCACTGGCGGCTGGCTCCTCGGGCGATGTTGATTCGAACAGAGGCTCGTTCATCCTTGAATCCTCATTGGCGAATAACAACGGCGCTTAAGTTGTCCCGCGCCGGTCCGTCCAACACCTGATCAAACAGGCGGCGCAAGGTCAGCTGCGGCGAGGGCAGGTTCAGTGCGGCACTCAGTTCGTCTGCTGAAACACCAGCCCATAAGCCATCGCTGCAGAGCATGAAGGCATCGCCGGGCAGGACATCCAGTTCCAGTAGCTCCAGCTTCAGCTCTTCTCCGGCACCGATGGCGCGGGTTAGAGCATGGGCTGAAGGATGCCGGGCGGCTTCTTGAGGAGAGACCTTTTGCTCGTCGATCAGTTGTTGCAGCAGGGTGTGGTCCCGGGTGAGCTGATACAGGCGGCTGTTGCGCCACAGGTAGCAGCGGCTGTCACCCGCCCAGACGCAGACGGCGCGGTTGTCGTCAATGAGCAGGGCAACCACCGTGCTGCCGATTACCGGGTCAGGGTTCTCGGCGGTTACGGTGAGTTCCTGATCGAACAGGCGGTTGAGTTCATGCAGACGCCGTCGCAGTTCATCCAAGCGCTCCTGCAAATTGCCGTCGCTGGGTTCTGCCAGGGTTTCAACAATCAGGCGGCTGGCAAGGGCGCCGTTTTGGTGGCCGCCCATTCCATCGGCAACCACCCACAGGCCCCGTTCTGGTAAGTCCAGAACGGAGTCTTCGTTGCGTTTGCGCACCTTGCCCGTGTCGCTGCGTGCGGCACTGCGCCAGCGTGTAGCAACTGCCGTCATTACAACGCCGCCGGCAGTTTGAAGCTACGCAGCAAGCCGAGGTCGAACGGGTTCGGCGTGCGCTGGCTGTGCAGCAAGTAGTTGGCGCGCAGGCCGCCGAGATCAGCCTTGATCATCAGCACGTCACGGCCACTGTGGTAGTCCACCTGCATCAGGTCGATCAGGCGGAACAGCGACCACGGCCCGGTGTTTTTCTCAAGGCCGACCTTACGCCCGGCGATTTCCTCGACCACCAGTGTTGTCCGGCCTTCGTTGGCGCTGGCTGGCCAGCTAAACGCCGTTTGCACGATTGGCCCGTGACGGTATTCCAGAGTCTGATCACCAAAGGTGAAGTCAGCACGGCTCAAGTTGGAGTCCAGAGAGTAGGGTTCCAGCTTAAACAGCACTTTCGGCTCGTTCGGGTCTTCGGCAAAGAACATGCGGCGGATGGTCTGTGTGTTGCTCATCTGCAGCAGGAACTCGCGGGACAGCGGCAGGGTGCGGCCATCGACACGGCGCATTTGATACTGCCCGGCACTGCCTCTGACGAACGGCTTGAGGTAGTTGTCGAAGAAGCGCTCGGCAATGCCCTGAGCCTTGAAGAACTCGCGGAAGTCAGCCACGGCGACATCGCTGGCGCTGTGGGCGTTGAACGGATAACGCTCTTTCAGGGAACTGGTGTAAGCGCTGTACAGCTCGCTGCGGTAGCGCTGATCCAGATACTGATAGGCATCGTTGAGCACCAGTGCCCAGGTGTCTTCCGCCAGCAGCGTCAGCCAGCCATTGATGGGTTGTGGCAGGCGTGCGGCGCTGGCACGGACTTGGTTGATGGCGTCACGCTGTCCGCCCATACGGGACTTGGCCAGTTCAAAGGCGGCTTGATCCGGGGCGCTGGCGTTGGCCAGTCCGGTCAGTTGCATCTGCAAGGCATCCAGTGCCTGCAAGCTGGCGGCCAGTTCCGGGCCTGCGCCACTGTTGTCATCCAACAGGCGATGCAGTTGTTCGAAACGACGCTCCAGCGATTTGCGGGCGGTGTCCGGCAGCTTGACCAGTTTCTCCTGAGCCTTTTCCGCAGCGGCAGCCGCCAGCTTAGCGGCTTTACCGACTTTACCTTTGGCTTCGCCCAATGCGGCAGCGGCTGCACCGGCTTCGTCAGCGGCTTCGGCAAGGCCTTTGAAGCGGGTGTTGTCGCGGACTTCCACCAGCAGTTGCAGCAGCGGTGAGTTGGCAGCGGTCAGGCTTGCCAGTTGCTGCGCGCCTTGGGTGGCGTTGCCGATTGGGTCGAGTGACAGTTTGGCGATGGCTTCGCCCCAGTAGTTGGCGTAGTCACGGAAGTACAGCTGCTCCATCTCCACCAGCAGACGGCTGAGGTCGTTACTGCTGAGGGTTTCGCCTTCGCCCAGTACCCAGTTATCACGCAGGATTTCACGCACCAAGTCGGCGCCCTGCGCAGTGAAAATCTTCTGGTAACCGGCCTGAGTGTAGAACCCCGGAATGCTGTAGTCGCTGCCGGAGAACAGCGCGGCTTGCGGGCCGAGCTTTTGGCTGAGGCGATACTCTGGAAGGCTGCGGGCTTGCTCGCGGAGCATGCGGTAGACCACGTTAGCCAGGGACTCGCTACGCAGTACTTGGCGAGCTTGTGCCACCAGCGGTTCGTTCAGCGAATAGGGCGTGAAGGATTCGCTCAGCAAGCGCTCGAAGTGCTCGTTCAGGCCGCGCTGTCCGGCGCTGTTGCCGGCATAACGCAGGGACCAGTCGGCCGCCATCCACTCTTGCAGGAAGGTTTTGTCGCGGCGCTCTTCCAGGTTCAGCATCAGGTAGGCGCGCAGGCTGTTGAGCAGGGTTTCGCGGTCGTCCATGTTGGCGCGAATCTGGGTTTCCAGCTGACGGCCGACACGGCTGAGCAGCTGTGCCTCCAGCTCGCTGCGGTAAGCCCGGTACAGCGTCGGGTCTACCTTCTCGCCCTGATACAGCCCCGTGCGTTCCAGATAGGACACATCGCCCACCGGAGGGAACACGTTGGTGGCTGCGTAGCTGTGATCCAGCGCAGGCAGCACACGCAAGGTGTCGTCCTGCACGCTCAGTTGCTTGTGCTCCTGAGTGAGTTTTTGCGCCAGGCTGCGCAGTTGCTCCAAGCGGCCATTGTTGCTGGAGAAACCATTAGCCCAAATCAGGCCAAAGACCAGCAGACACGCCAAGGCGATGGCGTACATGGCGCGCTGACCCCAGTCGATGCGGCGAACTTCTTTCTTATCCAGCCCGGCCAGATCCGCTTCAGGGAAGATCACCCGGCTCAGCAGGTGATGAATAAAGCGCGCTTTACCGGTGCGGAAAACCGGCAGTGCACTGCTGGCCAGGCCTAAGTTGCGACCGATGCCGCTGGTGCTTTCATCCAATGCTTCTTTGAGCTGTGGTGCGCTGGTCAGGTAGAAACCACGCAGTTGGCTGGCACGCTGATAGCGGTTACCGCTGAAGGCCAGCTCAATAAACAGGCACAGGCGCTCGCCGAGCAGGCCAAGCTGATGCGGGAAGTCGAGAATGCGGCCACGGCGCTGAGTGTCGCGCTCTTGGTGCATACGCAGGATGACCTGGCTGTTGAGGCGATGCAGCAGAGCCTCGAACTCGTTGCGCACCACTTGTACGTCGGTCGGGTTCTGGTTTTTGCGGAAGCTTGCCCCCAGCACCTGATCGCTTTCTTCACGTGACAGCTGATCGAAGAACTCTTCAAAACCGAGGACTTTGTCGGCTTTGCTCAGCACCAGATAAACCGGCACATCGACGCCCAGGCGCTGATGGATTTCCTGCAGACGCATGCGGGTCTGACGGGCCAGTTTCTCCAGCTCGACTTCGCTTTCATTTTGCAGTTGATCAACCGGAATATTCACCAGTACGCCATTGAGTGGACGCGCCCGGCGTTTGCGCAACAGGCCAAGCAGAGTCTGCCAGGCGCTGCCGTCTACCGCCTGATCGGGCTGCGTCAGGTAGCGGCCTGCGGTGTCGATCAGCACCGCGTGATCAGCGAAATACCAGTCGGCATAACGGGTGCCGGAAACGTCTTTGGTCAGGCGCTGCTCTTCACCCCGGTTAAGTGGGAAATCAAGACCGGAGAAGTCCAGCAGGCTGGTTTTGCCGCCGCCTTGAGGACCGATCAACAAGTACCAGGGCAGGTCATTGCGCCAGCGTTCGCTGCGGCCACGGTAAAGGCTGGAGCGCTTGAGAGTGTGCAGGGCTTGTTTGAAGCGCTGACGCAGCTCCATTTGCTCATCATTGACCTGGCCTTCGCGGCGCAGGCGCTCCTGAGCCGCTTCGTCCTCCTCCTCGGCCTTTTTACGGACATTGGCCTTCCAGTTGGCGTAGACCATGCACAGGCCCCAGATCAGGACCAATAGGCAGATGGTCAGCAAGCGGCTGACGGGGGATTCCCAGAACTTGTAGTCATCGACTGCCAGCAGTGGCCCGGCAAACCAGATAAGCAGCGCCAGGACAATAATCAGACACAGGCTCCACACCCATGTTTTGCGGAAAAAGGCCGCTAATTTGCTGAAAAAACTCTTCATTGGTCATCATCCATGGTGTGCCCCGCAGTCGGGTCGAGTTGCTCAAACGGCTGCAGAATGGTTTCCCGCTGCTCGCCCAGAACCCAGGCAAATCCGCTGTACATCACAATCAGACAGACCAGGGTAAACAGGGCAACCAACCACCATGGCACGATGCGCACGAGGCGTCGGCGTGTGTCTTTAAGGCCTTGCCAGTTCGGCGACACTTCACGCGGCACATCCCCGCGCATTTGCCGGATCTGGCGGTACAGGCTGTCGCGTACCGCCTCCAGCTCCAGCATGCCGCGTGGCAGCACGCGATACTTGCCTTCAAAGCCCAGAGACAGGCACAGGTACATCAGCTCCAGCATGGGCAGATGTTTCACCGGGTTGCGGGAGAGGCGCTCAAGCAGCTGGAAAAACTTCTCACCACCGAAGGTTTCGTTGTGGAAGCTCGACAGCAAGCTCATTTGCGACCACTCGCTTTCGTTGCCCCAGGTGGTCGTCACCACGGCCTCATCGACCACGGTGCACAGCACATAACGGGCAGCCATGACCTGGCTGCTTTCGGCGCCTTCATGCAGGGCGCGGTGCTCAAACAGTTTCATGGACCTGGATAGACGCTGGTTAAGCGCATCCATATCCTCGCTCTCCAAGCTGTGCTTGAGCCGCACAACCTCTGACAGCAACTCGGCGGCAGCTGCCACCAGTGGATTGAGGCTGACGTTAAAGCTTTCTGCCGGGCGCAAGCGCGCGGCGTAAATCATGCGTTCTTCAAGCTGTTCGAATTTCGGCGCAGCAGCGAAGTCGGTCAGCGGGCTTTGTGCGGCGGGTTCGCCATTACGGTTGAGGATGACGGTTTTGTCGTCCTGTCCGTAGTCTCTATCCCTGTTATTCATGATTAGTTCCTGATCGCCCAGAATTTCAACTCAAGCCCGGAGAATTCCCCGGACACGTGGAAGGCAAAGCCGCCTGAGCGCTCCAGCTGTGCCAAATCCTCAGAGCTGAGCTCCAAGGCGAAGTAGGTTTTTCCGGAGTGGAAAGGAATCTGCCGCGGTGCCACTGGCAGCGGTTTGACCTTGATCCCCGGCAGGTGCAGGTTGACCAGCTGGCGGATGCGCTCGACAGGACCGACTTTGAGGTGAGCCGGCAGACGGTTACGCAGCTCTTCGGAGTCGCACTCGGCACTGGCGGCCAAGACGAACGAGGAAGTGCCCAGCAGTTTGTGGTCGTGCAGTGGTGCCACCTGAATGCCGTACTGACGCTGTTGCAGAAGCATTTCGATGGCGTGCTGTTCCAGCACCATCGACAGCACCTGGCGAATGGCATCCATCAGCTTGCGGAAGCTCAAGCCTTGGTCGCTATGCAGGTAGCGGTTATCCAGCCCTGGCCGTTTGACCTCACTGGAGAAGGTCGCCAGCTCACCGAGCAAACCCAGCAGCTCACGGAAGATCTGCTCCGGGTGCACCTGCTCAATGTTCAGGTAATGACGCAGCACCGGCTCAAAGCGGTTGATCAGTTGCAGCATCATAAAGTCGCCCACTTCCGCACCGCCGACTTTGCCGGTAGAGCGGATGCGTTCAGCGAGGATGTCACCCCGGTGAGCCAGCATGCTGACCACTTCTTTCAGGCAGCTCAGCAGGTAGCTGGAGGCCTGGAAGTTGACGAAGGTTGGGATGAACTCGGCATCCAGTGTGATCACGCCATCGGGCGTGGTATCGAGCACATCGCACAGCTTCAGCTTTACGTAGGCTTGATCGTTTTGTTGCTCGCCGAGTAACAGGCGGAAGTTTGGGCGGCCGCAGCTGACCTGACTGGTGGCGCTGTCACCGGCGTTGGAGTCGGTCACTTCGGTATCGAAGGCAATAAAGCGCGCCAGCACATCTTCCTGTTCTGGGCGACGGCTTTCGATGTGGTTACCGGTGACCAGCGGCAGGGCCAGGTACACCGGGGTGTTACCGGTGTTTGGGGGCACATCCAGGATCAGCCCGGTTTGTTCCGTGGCGATATCAAACAGGGTGCCGTCAGGCAGAATGCCGCTGGCCTTGCTGACCACAACCTTGCCCATATTCAGGTATTGGCGGTCGAACTCCAGCTCGAAAAAGCCCCACGCATAACCGGTCAGTTTTTGCGTGCGGGTTTTCAACTGGTAATCGTAAAACCGGTCGCTCTGCTGGAAATGCTGCGGACGTAGCAGCATCCCTTCCTGCCAAACTACTTTGTGTTTGGTCATGGCTTATTCCTCGCCCTGAATCTTGATGCCTTGGGCATCAAGGGTCAGAACGCTTTGCGTGCGCTCCTGTTTGGTCACGGGAATGACCACGCGCCAGTTGCTTTCCGGCAGGTCGCGGTAAGCGGCCATCACACCGACGTAGCGGCTGTCCTGATCCACCGACAGCTTCAACTCGCGCTCCTCACCGGGGCGCAGCTCCAGCTCCTCGATGGCGACCATATCCGGCGAGAGGACTTCTTTCGGGCGCTGATACAGCGAGAAGAAATCCGCCGTCTCAAACTGTACCGGGTGCTTCAGTTCGATCAGTCGCACCACGATTGGTGAAGGGCGGCCGTTGAGGTCAGGGTTCAGCTCAACACTGCCTTTTAGCGTGAGGTCGAGCTTGGTCAGGTGCGAGTAAGGCGACAGCGCAGAGCAACCGCCGAGCACGAGCAGAGAGGCCAGCATGGCCAGTGGGAGTAAGCGGGACATGAACATCATCCTTGAACTTCAGTGTTGAGTGTGGCGATCAGGCGAACCTGTTCTTCGTAGGTGTGGGCAAAGTCGCGGGCGAAGATGCGGTCCGACCAGTCATCATCGCGTTGCAGGCTGCTGTACAGGCGCTGATAGGCGCGCCAGCGGCTGCCATTGGTGGCAATTAAGGGTTTATTGCCCTCGCGCTCGAAACGCAGGTTCAACTGATCCGGCGATAGCTGCTCCAGCATGCTTTTCACCGCAGCGCGGCTGGCCGCAACCAGCGCCACCTGATGCGCCTGCAAATCGCGGAAACTGCGGCTGATGCATTGCTCGGCCTTGAGTTGGCCGGTCTTGTTGCTGCGTAGCAGTGCATGCAACGCTTCGCTGCTGTCACTGGTGTGTTTGAGTGGGTTGTTGCTGGCGCCCTGTACGGTGGTCAGGGCCAGACGCAGCTCATTTTTCAACTCACTGCGGGTACGCAGGGCTTGCTGCAAACTGCCAATGCTCTGCTTGAGCAGGCTGGCAGCATTAAGCGCGAGGGCTTCGCGGGCGTCGTCATCCAGATCATCCAGCTTCACCCCCAACGCATCACCGAACTTCTCCCAGAAGGTCGGCGGCAGGCGCTCGGGCTCCGGAGCCGGTTTCGGCTTGGGCGGTGTTGGCGGCACGATCAGCTCGGGGATCAGCAGGTTCTCTTCGTCGATCTGCGCGTAATCCTGCTGCTGCTTCTGCATGTTTGAGGCCGGGCGCAGCACCGCAGTCAGGTCATCAACCTCGGCGTACACACGCTCTTGTTGGTCGATGGCGTTGAGCGGGTCGAGGTCAAGAAACGCATCGTCCGGAATGATGCTGCCAGCGGGTTGCGCAATGCCGATCTCACTTTCGAAAATCGCCGGGTCACGCACCAGCCGTGCGCGCACTTCAAACTCGCCGATGCAGTAAGTGCTGCCATGTTCAATGCGGTGCGGCTGATTCTTGCGCAGGCTTGCGCCGCTGTCTTTGAGCTGAATGCCGTTACTGCTGGTGTCGGTGATATAGAACGCACCGTCGCGGTAACTGATTTCGGCATGATGGCTCGATACGACGCGCTTGCGGTCCGGGATCACCCAGTCACAATCCTCCGCCCGGCCAATAATGCCGCCAGCCTGCTTGAAGGTTTTGGTGGTCAAAAGCCCCGGCACAAACTGCTGGGCGCTCACCATATCGAAGACCAGTTCCATGGTTAGTTACTCCTTGCGCTTATTGCGAGCGCTTTACTACTTGTGGATCGCCAAGTGGGCGGTATTCGTCATCGTTGAATTTGTAATTGCCGCTGCAACCGGCCAGCAGAATGGCCAGGGCGAGCAGGGGGAGGGTCTTTCTATAAAGGTGCATAGCGACGGTCCTTATCCGTTGAAATAGTGCAAATCCATGGGGCTACGCCGACAAGTCAGGCGTAGACCTTTGAAGGTGTTGTGCTGATTTTTGCCAGGTATTCGGCCTTGGCGTTGGCATCAATGGCACGCCATTCGCTGACGAGCTTTTCCAGTTCGGGGTTTTGGGCGTGTTCGCCAAAAACGTCGGCTGGTGTTAGGGGGCGTTCGGCTTGTGCGAGCAGGCGATCTACGGCCTGTCTTAAGCCTGCTCGCTGCGTGCGGCTGACTTTGCGTGCATGGGCCAGATCTGCCTCATAGCGCCTATTAACCTCATCGGCAGTTGCCAGAGGGCTCAGCAGGCCGAGCTTGATAAGCTCTTTGGCAAAAGCGAACGGTTGCATGGGTGTCCAGCTTTCCAGGGCTCCGTCGATTTCTTTGGCCTGTTGTTGCAGGTCGGCCAGTTCGTTATCTGTAAACAGTCGTCCGTTGCGACTGTCGATACTGGCTATCCAGCGCAACAGGGTTGTTAACAGCGAGCGGCTGTAACCACCATCGCTGGAGTGTTCGTCGGCTTGGAGTGCTTGATCCAGGAGTGAGTCCCGTGCAGGCATATCCCCGTCGAGCTTGAGACTCTCAACATACTGGCTGCAAATGTTCTCCGTCAGCTCGGCACATCCCGGCTCCCAAAGAATGGCCAATTTGCTGCCTCCATTCGGCAGGCGAGGCATAAGGTGACGTTGTTTACCGTGATGCTCGTACGGGTCCCCAGCCAGATTGACCAAACCGCCGTATAGCAGTGCGTCCCCGACAATTGGTGTGAATTTAAAGGCAGCGCCAACTGCAAGCATGCGCCACTCCACATCCATCCATGGAGCAGGGACGGAGGGAACCGGGTCGTTATGGTTGACGATGCGGTGATGAGTTAAAGCGGCTGCGGCTTTAACAAACGCACTGTCAGCCGCGCGGGGGGCGCCGAAGGTGTAGAGCTGGACATTCTCAGACCATTGGCGGCGTACCCACTCGGCTAGAAGCAGGGCAATGGCACCACCTAAGCTGTGGCCACAGACAATAATGGTGTGGTCGTTTGAGTAGAAGGCATCCAGATAACGCTGGGTAAATTTCTTAGCGGCCTTAAACGCCTCGTAAAATCCCCTGTGCGCCTGCCCTACACCATCCTCCATTTCGATTGGAACTTGCCGCGCATCCATATCGCGCAACTTATCGGGGTCTTCTTGAGTACCACGCACAGAGATCAGCACCACCTTGTCGTTATGGGTGATAAAGGCTTGCGTCTCCGTTGCTTCGTCATAGAGGAAATGCACGTCTTCCGGGTTATTCCAGCCTTGTGCGGCTTCCTCGGCATAGCGCTCGGGGTCGTACGGCATGACCTCCAGGCGTTTAGAGTAGGGCACTTCCTCGCAGAGCAAATCGTACTGAGCGCCATTGAACAAGGTCGGCTTGATTAAGCCCGGTAGTTGTTCACACAACACATTGCCGATGCTGCCCTTTAGCGTATAAGGCGGGGGGAACGACTGATAAGCAGCGTCTTCATCTTTAGTCTGGCTAAACGGTGCGTAAACAAACGCTGTCATCACTGAGAGGTGATAAGCATTCAGTGCGCAAAAATCAGCAGTGCGGGAAAGTAGCGGGCTGTATGCGCGCAGGGCTTTAACTTCCAGCACATGATGCATATTGGGCCTTAAGGCCACGCCGCCATGCACTTTAGCCTGACCCGCATTTTGCTTCAGGCTGGCTGAAGGCTTGGGGTTCCACAGTGAGTCTGCTTCCGGTAAATGCGCAGTGTCTTCAACAAAATCACTGACTTCCACACGCATAAAGCTTGCGTGCTCACGCAGAGCACGTTGTTCGGCGAGATAGGTTTTGCCCGTTGAGCGTCGTGGGCCGGAGGGGGATTGTTCGGCGGCTACTTGCAGGGCTGTTAAGGGCAGCGCGAAAGACTTTCTAATTGCGAGTGTCTTATACCAAGGGTCTAGCTCGCCATTGTCTAGAGAGTCAATTTCAAGGACTGCAGGGCCACTGCAGAAACCCTCAACTTTCGCGAAGCCATCGTTATCTAAATTTCCTTCAAATAGCTGTCCTTGCTTGTCATGTAGTTTATACGGCAAACCAGCGTAAGACTTGCCCTCGCCATATTCATCTACCAAACGAAAGCTGACCCAACTACTAAGGAGTGGGCAGCCAAGGGTTTTGGAGTTGTTTGTACTTGAGCTGGTCATCCCTGATCACTCCGTGCAATTGGGGTAAACGGTGCATTCCTGCCCGTTCATTTTGAAAGTTTTGAATACAGGTGGTTTTTGGCAGTTCGGCCATCCCGGTTTGGGGAGGCAAGGTTTCCAACCCTCAGGAAATTTCACCCATGTGTCATCGTGAGATGGTTCTTCTTCAGGGATTACATGAAAGTCCAGCTGAACGGCTTTCCCTGGTAGCGTATCGACTACTAGGTAGGCTCCAGCACCTTTGCAATTTAGCAGTTTGCTAATTTCGTCTCTGTGAGCCCTAGCCTTGCTCAACTGAAACCACCACGTGCATTTCGCTTGCTTGATTAGCGTGTTGTCAGCTTGAAAGTCCGGCGCACCTTCCGGCAGCTCATTGACTATCCGCAACTCGCCGTTATCGTAAGTTTGTTGCCAGTCTTTCTCGCCATAGCGGCCGTTGATAAACAGGCCAACCCGAGCCAATTTCATTTCGCAAAGCCCATCGCGATAGGTCACCGGAATATCGAAGTTGTATTGCTGCGCTGTGCGCTGAAACTCAGTCGTGAATGACTTGGCTTTGCTACGGCCGTTGACGCACTTATTGGCGACGCTATAGTGCGCCTGCGCTTTGATCGAGAAATCAGCAGGCAACTCGCCTTTAAAGGTAAACGTCTTGGCCGTCAGCGACTCGGTAATGCCGCAGGCGCTGAGCGATAGGCCTAATAAGGCAGGCCATAACAATGTGCGCATAGCGCGGATGCTAGGTGAAAGCTTCATCCCTGATCACTCCGTGCAATTGGGGTAAACGGTGCATTCCTGCCCGTTCATCTTGAAGGTTTTAAACAGAGGTGGAGTTCTGCACCAAATCCATCTCCCCTTCTCTGTGACCTCATCCACACAGGGCTTCCAACCATTTGGAAACTCAATCCATGTCTCGGCGATGGCAGGCTTTTCGATCGGATTCAGCTGGAAATCCAGTTGAACGGTTTTCCCTGGTAGCGTATCGACTACTAGGTAGGCTCCAGCTCCTTTGCAGTTAAGCAGCTTGCTAATTTCTCCCAAACGAGATTTGGCGGTACTTAATTGGAACCACCATGTACATTCCGCTCGCTTAGTTAGGCTGTCGTCGGCCTGAAAGTCAGGTGCTTTCTCGGGTAGCTCATCGACTATCCGCAACTCGCCGTTATAGTAAGTTTGCTGCCAGTCTTTCTCGCCATAGCGGCCGTTGATAAACAGGCCGACACGGGCCAATTTCATTTCGCAAAGCCCATCGCGATAGGTCACCGGAATATCGAAGTTGTATTGCTGCGGTGTGCTCTGAAACTCAGTTGTGAATGACTTGGCTTTACTACGGCCGTTTGCGCACTTATTGGCGACGCTATAGTGCGCTTGCGCCTTGATCGAGAAATCAGCAGGCAACTCACCTTTAAAGGTAAAAGTCTTGGCCGTCAGCGACTCGCCAATGCCGCAGGCACTGAGCGATAGGCCCAGCAGCCCTATTGGCAGCAGGCTAATCAGTGATCGTGCAAGGGCGTGGAGTTTCACTGTGGTTTGGCCTCGGTTACGGGGGATGCCGCAGCCAGTGTTTTGCTGACACGGGCAAAGTGTGTATCGGCGTTTTCACCGCTCAAGGGGGCCCAAGCCGGGTGTTCGACGAGTTCGGGGTTTAGCTGGTTGAGCACTAAGAATTGCAGTTGTTCGGTGCTGTGCCATTGCCAGCGTTTGGCTGTGTTCAATTGCTCTGTCAGCCATTCATCCAGCAGGCGCGTTTCGGCCAGCTCGGCGGTTTCGCCGCTGTGGTTTTCCCAGAGCCATTGCGTCAGGTTGTGACGCAGCACTTCGTCTGTTACCACTTCTGGCTCGGCCAACTCCAGCCAGGGTTTGTCGAATGGCGCTGGGTAAAAGCGCGGCTTGGTATTGTCGCAGGACTGCCAGTTTTCGCCGTCCCAGTACAACGCACTGCTCAGCGGCCCCAGAAGCAATGGGCGCTGTTCTTCTGTGAGGCCTGTCAGGTGGCGGGCGATGACGCGGTTGTCCTGAAAACGGTAAAGCGCAGGTTGTTCCTCTTCAATCAGCAAGCGGTCTTGCCAGTGCTGAGTCAGTTCACGCAGATCAACGCGTGGTGCACTGGCCAGCCAACCCCAGTGCTGTTCTGGTTGGCTGAGCAGGTCTTGAATGTATGCCGCATGTGGATTGCTCAGGCGAACCAGCCATGGACCAACGTCTGCCAGATCGGCAAACGCTGTGCGCTGATAGAGATTCACGTAGTCCTGCATCAGGTCTGCACTGAACAAGCCTTGCACCGGGTCCGGTTCGGCCAGCCGGTCGATTACCAGCAGCAGTTCACGCTGTTGAGCGAGTTGGGCGTTGAGCCAGTCTGTAGGCGTCATTTGAGCCTCCATAGCGTCCAGCCTTTCAGAGCCTCGGATGCAATGATTAGGAGTAAGAAAAACTGACCCAAACCCTGAGTGAGTTTTGCGGTAGCTAGAATCAGTGAAACGGAAGGCACGAGGAAAAACAGCCGCAAAGGTATTTGTGCATACGCCAAGAATTTAACTAGGCGAATACGGCATAGAAACATCATGCATGTGGCTACGATGGAGGTTTGCAAAAGCCAGGATGCGGCCACGATCGCTGTTGTTGAACCACCTTGTTGTTCAAGCAAAGATAGGGTCGATTGGGCGTCGCTGATATACGGCACACGCCCAGTTTTCCAGCTGGTGATGCACATCCACGCAATATAGAAAGCATCGAACAAGCCCCATATCCGATAAGTGCAGAGGCTTTGTTTGGCCACTGTTTGTGTGTCTATAAACATTTACCTTATCCCTGTGCTGGCCTTGGCAGTGCGCAAAGACCATCACGGCAGGCTTCGCAAATCGGGCAGCGGCTTGCGCCGATCTGGCGGGCCTTTTTAGCCAGTTGCAGGTTGCTCAGTGCCAGTTGCGGTACCTCTCCCGCCTTATCCGCATCTGCCGCCCCCGGTATCACCGGCAGCACAATCCCGATACCGGCGCCTTTGCCTGGTGCGCCGCCGGAGTTGACGTTGACGGTGGCGCCGCTGAGGGTGATGCCGCTGGGGTCGAGTTTGATAAAGCTGCCACCGCCGTTGGCGGTGAGTTCCATGCCTGCGTCGACAACGACTTTGCTGCCTGCGTAGTAATGGATTTCGTTGCCGGTTTCGATGAACTGGCCGACGCCGACTTTGACGTGTTGGGTTTGCGCAACGGTGAGGTGATCGCTGCTGCGGGTTTCGGTTTTGCGGTCGGCGTGGGTGGTGCGGTGTTCTTCGGCGTAGAACTCGCTGTAGCTGTTGGCTTCTACGGTGTCGTGGCGCTCGTTGCCAACGCGGATCTTTTGGTCGTGCTCGATGTTTTCATCCCAGTCGCGCTGGGCGTGGATAAAGATTTGTTCTGCGCCTTTTTTGTCTTCAATGCGCAGCTCGTTAAAGCCTCCGCCACCGGGTGAGCTCATGGTTTTGAACACGCTGCGGGTTTTGTTGGCAGGCAGTTCGTAGGGCACTTCGTGGGCGGCGTGGTACAGGCAGCCAGTAATCAGGGGCTGATCGGGGTCGCCTTCCATAAAGGTCACCAGCACTTCCATGCCGATGCGCGGAATGGTCACGGCACCGTAGTGATCGCCCGCCCAGCTGGAGGCAACGCGCAGCCAGCAGCTGGTTTTGTCGTCGGCCTGGCCTTCGCGGTCCCAGTGGAACTGGACTTTGACCCGGCCGTATGGGTCGCAGTGGATTTCTTCGCCCGCAGGGCCTGTGACCACAGCACTCTGGCTGCCGAGTACTTTGGGCTTCGTATGCAGCAGTTGCGGGCGGTAATTTACGTCCCAAGGGGTGGCAATAAAGTGGTTGCGGTAGCCCTGCTGGAAGCCGTCGTCCTCATCTGTATGGCTGGTGATGGATTCTTCCAGCACCTGCGGCTGCTTGCCTTGGTGGTGGATGGCGGTGAGCAGCCACAGCTGGTTCCACTCACTGCGCGGGTGTTCGCTGAGGTTGAGGAAGTGGCCGCTGACCAGCAGAGGCTGATCACTTTCACCTTCGACTTGTTCGTAGTCGGCGCGGTGGCGTTCGAGGATGCGTGTGGATAAGTGTTTGCCGCGCGCACGTTCAACGAACTGGCCGGGGTAGTCGTAGTCTTCGAGGTCAGGTTGGAACTCGCTGTTATAGGCCGCCTCCATCCGCAACTTGGGTTTTTCGAAGTTGTAGTCACGGCGGGTGACACGGTTGGTGCGGGTTTCCATACGCATGCCGAAGCGCTTGATAACCGGCTTGTCGGCGACCAGACCGCTGTCTTGCTGGTAGGCGGTGCCGGGCAGTTTGGGGAAACCGCTCTGGTCATCGGCAAAGATCAGGGTGTGGCCGTTTTCGCTGTGTTCGAAGTGGTAGTGAATACCTTCTTCTTCACACAGGCGCTGGATGAAGTGCAGGTCGCTCTCATCGTATTGCACACAGTATTCGCGCTCGGGGTAGAGCGTGGGGCCGAACTGGAATTTGTGGGCGTCGGTCTGGATGCCATGCTCTTGCAGAATCTGGCTGATGATCTGCGGCACCGTGAGGTGCTGGAAGATGCGTTGATTGATGCGGTGAGCCAGGTAAGCCAGTTGAGGTCTGAGGCTGATGTGATAGCGGGTCAGGCGTTTGCCGGAGTCACCTTGAGCAACGCGGTAGATGATGCCATGCACGCCTGCGCCACCTGGTGCGAAGGCGAGGAATGCGCGCTGGTGCAACAGGCTTTCCAGATCAAGGTCCGGGCGGTTGCTGATCAGCTCCAGCTCGAATTCATAAGGCTGGTTGATCGCTTCATGCCCGGTAAATTCGAGTACCTGCAAATCGTGGCTGACACCTTCGATGGTCAGGCTGAAATGGGTCTGGTTGGCGGCATTGAACATGGCTCTCTCCTTGGCCTTAAACATCAAGCAGGTTGATGTTCAGTCGTTGCATGCGGTACAGCAGGGTGCGGCGTGGCAGCCCCAGCTCGTTGGCGGCAAAGGTTTGGTTACCGCCGTTTTTACGCAGGCATTCAATCAGCATGTTGCGTTCTACGCGCTCGAGGCGTTCACGCAGACTCAGGTTGCTGTGGGTGGCGTCGTCGTTTTGTGACAGGTTGAAGTGTTCCGGCAGCAATTCGCCGTCTTCGCATAACAGCACGGCACGTTCGACCAGCCCTTTGAGTTCGCGCACATTGCCGGGGAACTCATAAGCAGACAGCGCCTGCAAGGTCGCCTCGGCCCATTCACAGGGCGGACGCTGTAAAAGCTCGCAGGTTTTGTTGGCGAAGTAATGGGCCAGGGTGAAGATGTCCTGGCCCCGCTCGCGCAGTGGCGGTAGTTGAATGGGGAACTGAGCGAGACGGTAATACAGGTCTTCGCGGAAGACGCCTTGCTCGACCCGTTCGCGCAGGTTGTGGTGAGTCGCTGCGATGATGCGGACGTCCACTTTATGGGTAGTGTTTGAGCCCAGCGGGCGGATTTCACCCTCTTGCAATACGCGCAGCAGTTTGGCTTGCAGCGTCAGTGGCATATCGCCGATTTCATCGAGGAATAATGTGCCTCCGTTTGCAGCGTCGAAGAGGCCTTGATGGTCACGGTCGGCACCGCTGAATGCGCCTTTGCGGTAGCCGAACAGCTCGCTTTCCAGCAGGTTTTCCGGCAGCGAGGCGCAGTTCTGAATCACCAGCGGTTTGCTGCGTCGCATGCCGTATTCATGTATGGCACGGGCGACCAGCTCTTTACCGGTACCCGTCTCGCCGTTAAGCAGGACGCTGACTGGAATGTGCAGCACTTTGCTGATCATCTGGTGTAGGGCGCGCATGGGCGCGCTGTCGCCGATCATGCCGTAGCCTGAACTGGCCTTGTTGTGGGTGCGGGCAGGTTCATTGGTGGAGGCTGGTCCGCTGTGCTGGCGCTGCAGGTGATGCAGTTGGGCAATGACGAAATTGCCCAATTGGGTCAGTGAATCGGCAAAGCCTCGCAGGTCGCGTGGTGCCTGGCTGGCGATCAGGAGCAAACCGATCACATGTTGCTGTTCATCTTGCAGTGGCATGCACAGCAAGCTGTGCCAGGGCTTTTGTGCAGCAGGCAGGAAGTTGATGCTGTACAGGCTGCTATTCAGTTCGTTGAGGCACAGCACTTGGTTCTGGCACAGGCAGAATTGCAGCAGTTGTTCGTCGTTGTAATCGCTGGGCAGGCTGGCATCTGTCTTTGGATGTAGCGCGCAGTTGTGCCAGTCAGCACTCAGGGTCAGGCACGTGTGGGTTGCGTCTAACAGGTACAGCTGGCTCAGCTCGCAATCAGAGAGTTGGGCGCTGCTCTCGGCGAATGCGTCCAGCAGCGCGGTTCTGTTGCTCAAGCGCGCAAGCGCTGCAAAGCGCTGAAGCAGGGCTTCAGCGTAATGCAGCGGTTGTGGGACCTGGCTGAACATCAGCGGTACGTTAAGTGAATTCACAAACCACCGTTCCCTCGCCGTCCAGCGTGGCATGTACGTGTTGCAGGGTTTCGCCGCTGGCCATGGCATCCAGCAGACGATCAACAATCAGCGGTTGCAGGTGCTGGTCGATCAGGTGGTCGATCAAGCGGGCGCCGCTTTCGCTGTAGCTGCAGCGATCAGCCAGATTGGCCAGCAGCTCAGGGCTGTGGCTGAAGCTGAGCTGACGACGCTGCAAGCGCTCGCCGAAGCGGGACAGCTTGAGGGCGACCAGTTCATTCAGCACTTCACCGTTGATTGGGTAGTACGGCACTACACGCATACGGCCAAGCAGCGCTGGCTTGAAGTGCTGGCTGAGTACCGGGCGGATGGACTGCTCGAGGTCTTCTGCTGACGGTCGCTCGCCGTTTTGGCACAGGCTGCTGATACGGTCGCTCGCCAAGTTGCTGGTCATCAGGATCAGGGTGTTGCGGAAGTTGATCTCGCGCCCTTCGCCGTCATTGGCCACGCCTTTGTCGAAGATTTGATAGAAGACGTTCATCACATCCGGATCGGCTTTCTCCACCTCATCCAGCAATACGACCGAATATGGTTTTTGCCGCACAGCCTCGGTCAGCATGCCGCCTTCGCCATAACCTACGTATCCCGGTGGGGCACCGATCAAACGGGAGACGGTGTGCTTCTCCTGAAACTCGGACATGTTGATGGTGGTCAGGAAACGGTCACCGCCATACAGCAGGTCAGCCAGAGCGATGGCGGTTTCGGTTTTGCCGACGCCACTGGGGCCGACCAGCAGGAATACGCCCACCGGCGCATCAACCCGGTTAAGCCCGGCAGCGGTAGCGCGCATGGCTTTGTCCAGTGCCTCTACAGCTTGCTCCTGGCCGCGTACGCGCTGACGCAGGTCGTTGGCGAAGCTCAGGACTTTGCTGTTGTGTTCACGGGCCAGCTGGCTCAGTGGCACACCGGTCCAGTGGCTGATCACTTCAGCAACCAAGCGCGGGCAAACCTCGAAGCTGACAAGGCGCTCTGTGGCTTGCGCACTGGCCAGTTGGGCCTGCAAGTCGCTGAGTTCTTGTTCCAGTTGCTCAAGTGTCGGTGCAGGCGCTTCACTGGCTTCGGCTTCGGCTTCGGCTTCGGCTTCGGCTTCGGCTTCGGCGGCAGGTTGGGCCTGGCGCACGGTTGCGCATTGCTTGCGCAGCTCCAGTAGACGTTTGGCCAGCTCGCTCTGGATATTCCAGCGGGTTTCGATTTGCTCAAGCTCGGCACGGGCTTGCTCAAGGCGTGCCTCCAGCTCAGCCAGTGCTTCGTGATCGATTTTCAGCCCCGCTTGCTGATCGCGGGAAATGGCATTGTGCTGGCGTTCGCCTTC
The DNA here is from genome assembly GCA_037482215.1 of Pseudomonas mendocina. Lineage (NCBI taxonomy): Bacteria > Pseudomonadati > Pseudomonadota > Gammaproteobacteria > Pseudomonadales > Pseudomonadaceae > Ectopseudomonas > Ectopseudomonas mendocina. Next base: position 4,509,642 of record CP148074.1, on the reverse strand, counting down.
GGCGATTTCGCCGCGCAGGCGTTCCAGTGCCTCCGGCGCCGCAGCAAGGCTGATGCGTACACGGGCGCAGGCGGTGTCGAGCACATCAACAGCCTTATCGGGAAGCTGGCGGCCAGCCAAATAGCGGGCGGACAATTCGGCCGCAGCGACAACCGCATCATCCCGCAGGTAGATGCCATGGCTCTTTTCATAGACCGGTGCTAACCCGCGCAGGATGGTCACCGCTTCACTGACTGTCGGTTCATGCAGCTGCACGGGCTGGAAGCGGCGAGCCAATGCCGGGTCTTTTTCGAAGTACTTCTTGTATTCGCTCCATGTCGTGGCGGCGATGGTGCGCAGCTCGCCACGAGCCAGTGCCGGTTTGAGCAGGTTTGCGGCGTCGCCGCTGCCCGCCTGACCACCTGCACCGATCAGGGTGTGGGCTTCGTCGATAAACAGAATGATTGGTTTCGGCGAGCCTTTGACTTCATCAATTACACCCTGTAGGCGTCGCTCAAACTCACCTTTGACGCTGGCACCGGCTTGCAGCAAACCGAGGTCCAGGCACAGCAGGTCAACGTCTTTTAGAGCGTCTGGAACTTCACCGTGGGCGATGCGCAGGGCCAGTCCTTCGACGATAGCGGTTTTACCGACACCGGCTTCGCCGACCACAATTGGATTGCTTTTACGGCGGCGGGCGAGGATGTCGATCATCTGGCGGATCGCGCCATCGCGGCACAACACTGGGTCCAGCTTGCCGTCGCGGGCTTGCTGGGTGAAGTTATGGGTAAAGCGCTTGAGGTTGGATTCTCCACCTGCTGCCGCTGGGCCGGACGCCGTTGGCGTTTGTTGGGCGAGGGCGAATTCACGCAGGCGCTCGGCGTTCAGTTTGGCCAGTAGCGGCTGGTAGTGGCTGCCGGCGTAGCGGATGGGGTTACGCAGCAGGGCGAGGATCAGTGCGGCCTGGTCAATCTGGCTTTGCCCCAGTTCAAGATTCGCCACCAGCAGGGCGTCTTGCAGCCATTGCACCAGTTCGGCAGCAAAGACCGGATTGCGCGATTCGCTGTGTTCGCCGCGAGGCTGCAGTGCGCGGGACAGTTCACCGGCATCCACTTCAGCATCTTGCAGGGCACGGACCAGTAAACCGTCAGGACGCTCCAGCAGGCCCAGCAAAAGGTCTTCGACCAGAATTTTGCTGCCGCCACGAATCACGCAGCGTTCGGCTGCAGCTTCGAGGTCTTGTTTGGTTGCGGCATCAAGGGCCTGAACCAGTTGCTGTAAGTCGACGTTAATCATCTTCATCAATCCTTAATGGTGTTATCCAAAACTGTTTAATCGGTGCCTGGCTGATCAGGCTGCTGTTCGTGTCTCTCTGCTTCCCTTGACGCTGCCAAGGGTGACGATGCCGTCGGCGTTTTCTGTGCCCAGCCATGTGGTCCAGCCCAACAGGCAGGGGTTGTCTGCGCCCAGTCGCAGCTCGCGGATTTCTTCGTGGCGAAGTTCCAGGCGAATGTCATAGTCCAGCGGGTCGCGCAGGGTGAAACGCACCAGTGCGCATAGGGGTTGGTAACCGCTGCCGATGGGCAGAAACTCGTGGAAGCGATCCCAGCTCATTTGACGTACGTGGATGCGGAATTTGCCGCCGCGGTCGCGGACAAACTCGCCCAGCACCAAGTTCTCGCTCAGTTGGCTGTTGCCCACACCGAGGCGGTTGCGCTGCTCTGCGAGGATTTCCACTTTGCGCTCCAAGCACTGCTCGATATGCAGGTCGGCATGCTTGAAGTAGTAGCGCAGCACCGATTCAATTAGCGCAGCTGAATGGGCCCGCAAGCTAAGTAAGCCGAGGTAAGGCAGCAGGCGTTTCCAGTTCAGCTCTTCGGCCTGGCGGATAGTGGTTCCACCCAGGCCGATCAGGGCAAATAGATGCTCGGACAGCGGGTCAGTTGCGCCACTTTTAAAGCGTCCGTAGTAACGGTATTTCTGCCAGATTGGCAGGAGCAGACGTTGTAGGCGGTTGTTGAACAGGTCGAGAAAGTCTCGGGTTGGGTTTCCGTCTTCGCTGTCGCCTAAAGCCTGTTCGCCATAAAAGGCAGGCAGGGGAGAGCCCGCCCCAAACAGGCTGACCAGATTGATGCGCATGCGCGCCCGCAACTCGCCGTGTTCTTCAAAGAATTGCAGGCGGTCAATGTCACTGCCGGGAAAGCCCAGGCTTGGGTTGGCGTGCAGCTCCAGCCGCTCGTACAGGCGTTCTTCGTCCTCATCGGGATGAGCACGCTTGAGGTGATCCAGCGCCAGCTGAACACCTTGGAACAGGCTGTACTCGCGAATCTCGCGGGTCAACCGGTTCAGGCTGCGTTCAAACCCCGGGGTATACGTTTGGGTCAGTGCGGTGGCCGGAACACTCATGGGGACTCCGCCAATGTGTTAGGCCGCGGGTTTGCATTTGAATAGCGTTTCATCATGTTCACAGCAACGGCTGTTGCCCCATCCTTGGAATCCATTGATAAACCTCTCCCTTGGTGCTCTGTACCCGCAGCTCGTGGTACGAGTTCAAACTGGCATACAGGGCAAAGAATTCATTGAGCACCGAGGCAAACAGGAACAGGTCCCCCTCTCCTACGTAGCCCTCCGGATTGATTGTCAGCTGTGTGCGCACACCGCGAACCGGCAGGCCTCGGTGCAGGCGGTCAACATGCTGGTGACTGATGCTTTTCATACCGTCGAGCAGGCGCTTGCTCACACGGGCGGCATGCTGGTCGTAGTAGCGGGGCAGGTCGTACGTTTCGAGAATCACCTTGAGCGCGTTTACGTCACTGAGCGATAAGTAGTTCAGGGACATGTTGCTGATCAGTTTCCACAAGTAGTCACGGTGCAGCGGTGGTGCGTAACTTGGGGTGACAGAGCTGATGTTGCGGAAACTGAGAAACTCCGGGGTGTCCTCGCTCGGTACGCAAATATCGCCTAGCCCGAGCTGTTGAGGCAGGCTCTGGTTGGTGCAGGTCAGCTCGACCGAAACGGTCTCATGCTGAGCCAAATTACGCAGGCTGAAACTCAGGTAGGTTTCAAGTCCGCTGCCAAACATCGAAGGCTGCTGGCGAACGCTGTAGTGGGGGCGTGTTACGGGCACATCGAAGCTGGGGTCGTGTTCGAAGGACTCGAACTGGACATAATCTTCGTAGCCTTTGCCACCCGGTTTCCAGCCAGTAACCCGATCTACGGAGAACACGCCGCAATGGGCGGCATCCAGCTCGGCAGGGAGCAGTAGGTACTGATCTTGTTTGCCATCAAGGCGAATCGGTATTGCATCGTGGCTGAACAGATTAACCACCGGTGTGCAGTACAGGCGCACGTTATCCAAGGTCGGGCGAACCCTTTGGATGCCGGTTTGCTGGATATCTATACGCAGTTCAAAGCCGCGGGCCAGTTTGAGGGTTTCTTCGGGTACCTGATCCAGCACATCCAGGCCGCCCAGCTCGACAAACAGGAACTTCTCCTGAAAGGCAAAGTACTCCTGAAGGTAGCGGTAACCACGGAATGTATTCAGGGGATAGGGTATGAGTGCTTCGTCTTCGGCAAAACCGACGGGCTGAATCTTGTCTGTGGGCAGTTTCAAGGCCGGCAGAGGTTCATGCTGGGCATCCAGCAGTGGTTTACCTTCTGCATTGAGCAATACCAATTGAAGGCCCTCTACATGACGCAGCAGCCCCAGATACAATATCTGGCTGATATAGCGTTCACCGGCCAAATGCAGGCGCAGTTGCTTGAGGCCCAGATCACCCAGATGACCGTCAGCAGTCATCCCGAAACGCAAGTTAAGCAAGGCACCATCGCCTTTGACCGAGTAATCCAGCGCACTGAGCGTCAGCGGATAAACGTCGGTGGCATAGGCCGTACGGAACTGGCAGGCCACTCCCTGAATCGGCTTGGACTCAACCGGCGTCTTGCGCGGCACGTTGAGTGCGCCACCGGGGCGTTTTAGCGGATCAAACTGCAGCATGCTGAACGCAGGCAGTGGCCGCATATAGTTCTGCCAGAGCAGGTTCATCAGCGAGTGCGTCAGCTCTGGCAGCTCATCATCCAGCTTTTGACGAAGACGCCCAGTGAGAAACGCAAAGCCCTCCAGCAGACGCTCAACATCCGGGTCACGTCCCGCTTGCCCGAGGAAGGGTGCCAGCGCCGGACTGCGTTCGGCAAAGCGTTTGCCGAGCTGGCGCAGGGCAGTGAGTTCGCTCTGATAGTAGTGGTTGAAGGACATTACTGATCCTCTCCTTTAGCAACACCTACTTGAGCGGAACACCAAGTTGAAAAATCTCGCTTATCAAAGTCCTTACAAGCATTGTTCTTGGGGATAAACCAGTAGGGTTCGTTGGGCTTGTAAGTGAAATGGTAGTAATTGCTTTTATCCTCTCCGTAAATCCAATATGAGGAGGAGCCCTCATTAGTCACGTATGGGTTAAATGTGAAAATGTTTGACTCATAAGGAATGTGGTTTGCACGCTCCATTAACAGCATCAATACATTGGAAAATAAATTCGTACTAACGGCGATGACCAAAGCGGCCAGCGATGTAATAAAGACCAGTAGAGTTTTGCTTTTCATAAACAATGTTGCTGGATTAGAGCGCCAGAACGCTGCTTTATTTGACGTGTTTCGTGAGCGCGCTGGCATAAATTTTTTCTGCAAATGTTCAACTAACGCCAAGTTTATTTGTCGAGCAGGTATGGGTTTATTGATTGGCATTAGTTGTTCATCCCTGTAACTTTTCCATTTTGTAAGACCACGGTGTATCAAAGTCATGGCCTAATGAATTTTGTATGGTTAATTCGCTTCAGGCTGGCGATAGATTCAAGTAATAGGTGCCCATAGCATGTAGAGCCGGAACAGCCATCAGTCCTAGGAAAGAGGCTTGCTTGTACACGAATGAGCTCCTGTACCTTTCAAATAGACCTGTGATAGCAACTGCCAAGCAGTAGATAGAAAGCACTGCAAACACGTCATTATCGGCGACCACTGCTAGGTAATTTGAAAAGCTCATATTATTTAAAACCTCCTGTTTTCAATTTCAGGGGCGTTCCATCTTGCAGATAAACGACATCGCCACCGTCGTAACCGAAGAGGTCTTGATTAGTAAGAGGGGATAGGTACTGTACCCAGCCTTCTGTCCAGACTTGACCGTTCTCATAACGTATCTCGATGTAATATTCAGGAGGGGATGCTTTTGTTATTTCAAAAAAAACTCCGCCATCTTGGGCTCCACTCCAATAGGCATTGGGGTGTTTTTCCAGGCTAGGGGGAGCTTCGTCGCTACGCTCGAGTACTAGGTAAGCGGAAATTACCAAGATAAGCAGAAGCACAAAGGTGGTAATAAGGAACATCTTCAGTATCTTCACTCGTTTATCTCCAGAGTGTCTGTACTAAAGATGTAATCCAAATCTGGCTCGCTGAATTGAAACTGATACATGTAAGCGCTGGGCACAACAATCCGGGTCCTAAATGGAATTGAGAAGCCCACAGCTTCAGCTAGGTCAGTCGCGAATGTTATGCAGTTATGGTTACCGAGATCGTACTCCTTGCGCTGGTTGTTCGCGTTTTCGTCAGCTTTGGCGTTCAACCAAGCTAGTGCTTCCTCGTATACGTGCCCTCTCAGTACGACCCCAGTAATATTGCCCGATTGGCCGTGAACGGTGGATATATGTCTAAGTGTCTTTTTCAAGGAGGATTCAGTAATTGCTCCTCCTTTCAGTCTGACGTCAGGAATCCTACCTATACGCACTCGTCCTGCTGGGCCTGGGCCTGGGTACCGGCCATATTCGTAATATTTTGACTGGCCTGTTTTTCCGTTAATGATGAGAACGCCTGCGTGTCCGAGATACGGAGCTTTGCCGCCAGGTATCTCAATTTTCTGACCGAAAAATGTACCTTGATAGCCATCGATATGAATTTTGTAGTCAGGGAAAACGACGGGAATGATGTAGTCGCTATCTCCTGCCAAATAAATTTGAACGGGAGCAACATCGGTCGCCGGCGTAGTAGTCACCGTCGTTACTTGAGCAGCTTGCGCCATTTCACTCCCCTCGCAAGAGCCAGTTCGGCTTGGCTATGAACTGAACATTCTGCGGTTGAGAGCCTTTACCTAGCGGCCCCGAAATTCCGAGTTCATTGGTGATCCCTCTTGTTTCAGTTCCGTCGGCAAGAGTTGCTATATAGGGAACATTCTTGAGCGGTTCTCCTGACGTCGAATCTAAAAGTTGAACGCTTGCGTCGAAGCTGAAGATATTTAATGGTACAGGTGGGACAAACGCTGCAGGTGAATGGGTCGTTCCAATAATCACCGTCCCCGACCCACCCACTACTACATTGCCGTGGCTGCCTACGCTGCCAAGGACAGCGGCCGGTTTGCCGTTAATCAGCACATTGGGGATGACATTCCCGGCCATGGCACCGCCGCAGGCGCTTGGGTCGCCTTGGCGTGCGGCGGGCAGGCTGTCGAACAGCACGTCGGGGGAGCCGGACACGATCGGGTTGGTGCCGTGACCTGGTAATGGGCAGGCGGTTGGATCGGTGACGCGTGCGGCGGGTTTGCCTGACATGGCTGCTCTCCTTAGCTGACCTTAACCACTCCGCTGCCGTTGAGGCTGGCGGAGAAGCTGACCTGGTGTTTCATACCGTCGATTTGCAACAGGCCTTCAATGGCAAACGCCAGATTCAGCGGGTTGCTGTCGCGGGGCAGGGAGATCACCTGCACTTCACTTAAGCGAGGTTCATAGGCCTCGATAAAGCGTTCAATTGCGGTACGCGCCTGCTGCAACGAGTCGTGCAGTGACAGGCGCATATCATTGAGATCGGGCAGCCCGTAGTCGGGCAGTGTTTGCACACTGCCCGCACGGGTGCTGAGCATTTTTGACAGGTGGGCAGCCACCGACGCCATGACGGCTGCTTCATGGCTCCAGCCCTTGCGGGCGCTGGTTTCACCACCAAGGCGTTCAAACAGGCTGCCGTACGTCATGGATGCTTATTCCTTGTCCAGCTTGCCAACCAGGGACAGGGTGAAGTCGGCACCCATGTACTTGAAGTGCGGACGCACGTTGAGGTTGACGCGGTACCAGCCCGGCTCGCCTTCTACATCACTGACCACTACCTGAGCGGCACGCAGCGGACGGCGGCTGCGAACTTCGGCGCTTGGGTTTTCCTGATCAGCTACGAACTGGCGAATCCACTTGTTCAGTTCCAGCTCAAGGTCGGTGCGCTCTTTCCACGAACCGATCTGTTCGCGCTGCAGCACTTTCAAGTAATGGGCCAGACGGTTGATGATGAACATGTACGGCAGCTGGGTGCCGAGTTTGTAGTTCAGTTCAGCGGTCTTGCCTTCTTCGCTGATGCCGAAGAACTTCGGCTTCTGCACTGAGCTTGCGGAGAAGAATGCGGCGTTATCGCTGCCCTTACGCATGGTCAGGGCGATAAAGCCTTCTTCAGCCAGTTCATATTCACGACGGTCGGAAACCAGTACCTCAGTCGGGATCTTGGTTTCGATTTCGCCCATGCTTTCGAAGTGATGCAGTGGCAGGTCTTCAACTGCACCGCCGCTCTGCGGGCCGATGATGTTCGGGCACCAGCGGAACTTGGCGAAGCTGTCAGTCAGACGGGTGGCGAAGGTGTAGGCGGTGTTGCCCCAGAGGTAATGCTCGTGGCTGTTGGCGACGTTCTCTTTGTAGACGAACGTTTTAACCGGGTTGTCTTCCGGGTCGTACGGGTTACGCAGCAGGAAGCGTGGCACGGTCAGGCCGACGTAGCGGGAGTCTTCTTGCTCACGGAAGCTCTGCCATTTGGCAAACTGTGGACCTTCGAAGTGATCCTTCAGGTCTTTCAGGTCTGGCAGGCCAGTGAAGCTTTCCAGGCCGAAGAATTTCGGGCCAGCCGCGGCAATGAACGGTGCGTGAGACATGCTGGCGACGCTGGCCACGTACTGCATGGTTTTTACGTCCGGTGCGCTCGGATCGAAGAAGTAGTTGGCGATCAGGGCGCCAACTGGCTGACCACCGAACTGGCCGTACTCTGCGGTGTAGATATGCTTGTACAGACCGGACTGAACGATCTCCGGGCTGTCCTCAAAGTCATCCAGCAGGTCTTGCTTGGATGCGTTGAGAATTTCCAGCTTGATGTTCTCGCGGAAGTTGGTGCGGTCAACCAGCAGCTTAAGGCCGCGCCAGGAAGACTCGAGGGACTGGAACTCTGGGTGGTGCAGAATTTCGTCCATCTGGCGGCTGAGTTTGGCGTCGATCTCCGCGATCATGCGGTCGACCATGGCCTTTTTCACCGGCTCGTTTTCATTCTGCGGTTTCAGCAGTTCTTCGATGAAAGCCGATACGCCGCGTTTGGCGATGTCATAGGCTTCGTCATCAGGCGTCAATTTAGTTTCTGCAATGATGCGGTCGAGAATGCCCGCTTCGGCTGCGCTTTTGCTGGCAGCTGCGGTTGCGCTTTTGGTGCTCATTTAATGCGTCCTTGTCGGATGAGTATCAGGAATCCAGTTTGTCCTTAGCGGCCAAGCCAAGCTCGCCGAGAATGCGATCGCGGGAATCGTCATCGGCAAGTACGCTTTCAATGGCTTTACGGAAGGCCGGGGCGTTACCCAGTGGGCCTTTCAGGGCCACGAGTGCGTCACGCAGTTCCATCAGTTTTTTCAGCTCTGGGACTTGTTCAACCAGGTTGGCTGGGTTGAAGTCCTTCATGGAGTTGATGCGCAGTTGCACGGCCAGCTCTTCGTCGGTGGGTTCGTCTTGCAGGCGGTTCGGCACTGACAAGGTCAGGTTCAGTTCCTGCTTGGCGAGCACTTCATCGAAGCTGTTTTTGTCGATGCTGACGGGCTTACGGTCTTCGATCTTACGATCGTCAGCGCGCTGGGTGAAATCGCCCAAAACCATCAGTTTCAGTGGCAGTTCGATCTCTTCTTGAGCGCCACCGGTGGCGGGTTTGAAGGTTACGTTGATGCGTTCCTTTGGGGCTACCGAGCCTTCTTTGGCCATGGTCGTTCTCCATTACGGTTATGGCCCGAGGGCCTAGTCCAGTACCACTTCAAGATCGAGGTGGCACAACCTGCGGTGAATCTCGTCTTTTTCTTCGCGCACGGCGTTGTTCTGCGGAAGCAGTTCGCAGCAACTGTGCCGCAGGCGCAGTACTTCAAGAACGAGGTCGGGTTCCCAGTTGCTGAGGCCATTGGCATGCAGCAGCTGGTCAAGTGCTTCAAGTTGAGTGCGGGCCAAGTCGTATTTCTTGGCGGCGTAGCACAGGCGGGCCAGCGTCAATTGCCAGAAGAAGCGTTCACGCTCCCCGCGGGCGCTGGCCATTTCAGTTTTGATCTGTTGCACGGCAGACTTCAGGCCGTCCTTGCGTAGGCAGGTAATGGCTTGTTGCAGTGCGATATCCCAGGCTGGAGCGCTTTCCGAGGCGGTGCTGGGCAGCTGCTCTGCCGAACTGTTTTGAACATGGGGCATAACTTGCGTGATGAGCCACGCACGCGTCTGATCGTCCGCAAACGGAGAGCCATCGTGGAAGCGAAGTGTTTCAAGCCCAGTCATGCGTTGCATGAAAAGGGCCAGCTGAATTTCCACTTCACGCATGGCGTGCTCGGCGCCCATGCCTTGCAGGCATTGCCATGCCAGATGT